>DAOWAH010000160.1 GCA_030634675.1 Fidelibacterota bacterium | reverse complement strand
TGACATACGTGAAAATATCTCCGGCCTGTCCTTGACTAAGCTATGAATGCTGTAGACAAAGAAATCCTCCTTTTTTTCCACGAAACCTCCTCTTTTTCACTTGCCATCACTAAAACTAATTTGAAAAGCTCTGACAACTGAAAGTCTTTTTATTATGACATCTCCGACTATCTGAAAGACATCTATTTATTGTGCAAAAGCTCATCTGAAGGAATAAGAATATGAAACAGAGAACTCGCTAATCACTGGAGTACCGTATTAATCGTACAGAAAGTACAGGATTCCTTATCTTAAAGGTATAGTGCCATAAATAATTATTCAAGGGGTGTTGGGATTGTATATAAATAACAGGTCTACCATGTTATTAGCCTGTTTACCGGCGTTTCTTTGTTATGTTGGAGCCCCCCCCCTCCACCAGGGTCGGGCTTAGATCGCCTGAAATCAGAAAGCACTAAAAGTTCAGATACATATTCCGGTAACCGGTAAATCGGTACCCGGATTCCGCCTTTTCTACTTCTACCAAAACCAGTCACTAATTATAATGGAGAGTCCATCACAGGACTCTCCATCAACATTGTATTATTATTGCTTTACGAGAACGCTGGGTACTGTAATAGGATCGGGACGTGCGATACCATATTGTCCAGAACCGTATTGAATAGTCATTTCCGTTTCATCAGCATTTAATGTAAAACTACCCGGTTGGCATGGTTGAAGTGAATCGACAGTAGTGAAAAAGACATTATCACTGGTAGTGCAAGTCAAATCAAGCCACATTGGATCTTGCGAATCGTCAAGGGTGTAGGTGCCACTATAATTTATTATTCCATCGCCATCACCGTAAGGTGCGAAATCATAGCCGCTACCCCCTGTTGCACTGAAGGTATTATTAGCGTTCAGGGTCAGTTGATACGACGTCCAACCGGCCCCAGCTAATGAACCGCTGCTCGCTGTAGCATTTCCAAGATCACCGGTTGTGGCATTGGCTAACCAGACACCGACGATTGTTTCAGCAACAGTCATATCATCATCATCATCATCCGCGCAAGCAAAAATGCCAAGGAGGCCTAAACCAAGCAACAAGATCATGATGGTTTTAAGAAACTGTTTCATTATTATCTCCTTTGTTAACAGTTAGTTTGTACTATTTATATGGTATTTAAGGGTATCATAAACAGTTTTTGAAAGTGATAATTGCATATGATCCATATTTGGATACTGAATATTGATCGCTCCATCTAGTACAGGACTCAGTCTTAAATCATGAGTAGTACTATCATTCATCAAAGCATTTTGTGGGAAGAAAAGATCTAAATTCGCTCCATTATAAACTGTGATCCATTGAATTTCGTTATCGTTGGGGGTTTCATCCGTTCCATTCAACCATTGTAAAAAATCTGAATCAGGGTGTCCTAATTCAGCGCATAGACCCAGATGATCATCCGGACCACAAAAGGACACACCATGGTTGGCACCGGCAATTCCAATAAATGTATTCACCTTTGCATAATCCGCAGTGTGTCTAAGCCAGGTACGTGCCACGGTTACTCCCAGTGAATGCGCAATGATATTCACTTTTTCTTCCCCTGTGTAATCAATGACCGCCTGTACGAATTCATCGATCTCCTGCCAGTTTCCTTCATTTGAATTATAGTTTTCATCATTAACAACCTGCAGATAACTCATGGCCCATAATTCATTCCAAGAATAACCCTCCTCGGCGAAATACGTTGCCATAGTGACCCAATTATCAGCCGAATGGGCATTCCCATGGATAAAAATGATCGGTGTATGGGTAATTTCCCCCTGGCCACCACCCCAGCCAAGTAGTGAATTTCCGGTAACATAATCGCTGGGTGAAATGAAACCATCCGGTAATGATGTTGGTAACAAAGCGTACTCATCCCCATTTTGATCAGTATTATCTTCGCAACTGATCAAAAGCAGTGCAAAAATTATTATTAAAACACTAAGGCGCATAATAGATGATATCATCAGCAAAATATTCATCGACTAAAAAAGCACCGAACCAAAAGCCAGGAATGTTTTCTTCACTACCGGTCCAATCAGGAATGGTATAGGAATAATCCCAGTTACCGGTTGGTTCTGCTCCCGTGAAAACTTCGGTGCGCATGGTACCATCAAAAACTTCCATTACCATATTGAACCAGGTACCATAATCTATTTGCGGCATAGCGCCCCAAGCTGGGATTGACGCCCCCGGAGCCAGTGCAGCGCCAAACCAGGCTGATACCCGATTTCTGCCCGGGCTGTACACCAGATAATAGGGACTGGCAGTACCGGCAAAATACTGCGTAAAATTTACCAGTGATTCTGCCGTTGTCCCGGCCACGGGATCATCCATCCCCTTAATCCGCATCTGCACCCTGAAATTAGTAGCAGTGAGCATATCATCCCCTGTAGGCCACATGTATGTAGTGTCATAGGTTGAATTACCGTAGGTCATGATCAATAATTGACGGTTAGTAAAATAGGCTGAACTGGGTTCTGTAAGGCGCAGAATCGGATTACCGTTTTCCTCAACAATTGCCGGCATTCCGGTATAGGGACCAGCAGCGGATGTATCAGTTTTCAACTCATGATTGATCTGCCAGATCATACCATTATTACCGGTAAAATAATGATCACTCAATGTTGTCGTATCTACAGAACTGAAATCCTCGGTAAATGCTGCTTCCCAGACATAAATGCGCCGGTGTGCGCTTTCCAAATCACCCACCGCTATTTTAACAGTGGTAATCCCCTTGGAGATTCCGGTAATGACACCAGCCTGGTTAATCGTCAGAACAGATTCATCAGCCGACTGCCAACCTGTAATAGACAAATTAGGAATTTCTGTTCCCAGTCCATCCAAAACTTTACTGGTCATCGTAATCGATTTTCCGGCCACCACCGCTTCAGCCGTCGTACCGATATTAATTGAAGCAGGATCTCCGGCTACATGGATCACTGCATCATTACTTTCGATACCATCCGCTGTAGCAGTAATAATGGCGTCCCTGGCCATTTCGTATCCGGTCGCTAGACCATTACCATCGATGCTTACCGCCTGGGGATTAGAAGATGACCAGGTAAATGAAATATCAGCAATCGTGACAAGATCTACATCTTTAGCAACGGCACTGAATTGAATAGTCTCACCCACTATTATCAGCGATTGCAATGGAGTAACTGCAATAACATTAACAGTAATTTCATCCTTGGATTCACCATCACAGGACAATATATAAATTGACAATAACGCGATGAAGATGGTTCTAATTTTCATCTTTTTTCTTTCATTTTATGATGTAATGGATGGAATAGGACATTACACCTGAGAAGTCCTTCATGGCTGAATATGCCACATCCAATCTAATATTACCGAGTATAATTCCGCAACCACCAGACCAGGATTCCTGTTCGTAGTTAATTTTGTAACCGCCACGCAGCCTGAGGTTTTTACTCGATATAAATTCACCACCAATATGGATTCTTTGACTGTAGTCAGCCGGATGGTCCGCTTCAACTGCAATCAGTAAACTGCGCTTATCATTCTCCCAAACGGTGCCGGCCAAGCCCAAAGTGAAGGTGACCGGTAAGGCTATTTCCTCATAGTTCAATTCGATATCATCACGCACATTACCTTTTACCCGCGTATCCCAAAATGTACCCTGATAACGCAGGTCAGGACCAAAATTCCTCAGTACCATAAATATTCGAAGATCACGATAACCGATCCAGTAAAAAGAACCAATATCAATTCCAAAACCCTGTGCTTTAATCGATTGTACCGCCTCATGGATATATTTAATTGTACCACCAAGTGAAAATTGATTTGAGAATGCCCTTGAAACTGTTAATCCGATAGCAACATCCAGGTAGTTGAATGTTTCCCCGGTACCCAAAGGCTGGCGGGTAGTTGTCACCGTCATCGGCTCAGTAGCCAATAACATCTGGCTGATCCCAATCCCCAATCTACCGAAACGAAAACTCATGGCAGCGGATTGATGATGCAAGCCTAACAACCAGCCGGTATAGCCGGTAAACACCTGGAGGGATTTTTCAAAACCCAGCAACGCCGGATTTGAAAATGCGGCACTCGCACCCTGTTGCATCCCGGAAAACGCCTTCCCCATGGCCTGCTCGGCGGCACTACTTGGAATAGTTAAAAACAGCATTCCCGCTGTGCCCACTTTATTGAAGTTGGTTTGCGCAATCAACAATGAAAACGTGAGCAATGATAGCAGGAAATATCTCATCGTTGCCCCTTTACAATGACAAATTTACCGCTGGATTCATTTCCATCAGCTGATTCGACCCTAAACAAGTACAGGCCACTAGTGATCTCCTGTCTATTCAGTGATAGTAAATCCCAATCCTCCCAGCCGGAATTATCAGGGGTCAAATCGCCCAGGATATTATGGGGCAATTTTGCCACCAGATCGCCCATCATACTGTAAATGTAAATTGTACATTCTTCCGGTAATCGGATAAAATAAATGCGGCTTTCATAATCATTTGTCTCCCAATCTGCGCCCCCGAGATAGGGATTGGGAACAACCAAGACCCCATCAATTTTAGTTACTGCTTTTCCCAGCGAACGGACTGCCGCCAGAGTGCGGTTTGCACGACCCCATAACCCGCTTTCGTTCCCGGCTTGATCAACACTTGTGATTGAATAGAATAATGGAAATCCGGACTGACCAATGTCAATGAAATTAGTATCGGTTGTGTCGGCAATTGAAGACCCCCAGGGTCCGATAGCAGATATATCGCTTTTGTAAATTCGATAAGTTTTGAAATCCAGAGTTTGGGCGGGAGCAT
>DAOWAH010000249.1 GCA_030634675.1 Fidelibacterota bacterium | reverse complement strand
TAGATCGGTTCGATGATACCCTTATAGCCCAGAGATTGACCGAATTTTATAAAAGCATAATACGAAAAGATCACCAGTACACTCATTCCGGCCCCGAAGGATAGACCGCCTTTTGGTTTCAACAATACCAATGGCAAACCAAACAAAACCACGATCAGATTAGTAAAAGCGAAAGAGATCTTAAAATCACGAACAACTTCCCAACGGGTTGTATCAACACCGTTTTCATCCAGTTGAGCGATAAACTGCTTGATATCAGCATAATTCAGTTCTTCCGGTGAGGATGACTTGCGTTCCACATCTTCCGGGTTGAAACCCAGATATAAAAGGGTATCCTGCTCACTTATGCGGACCTTTTCCTCCTCGCCAATTGAATTAAAATTTCTGATCGAATACCGGTTAGCTGCCCAATATTCCAGTGAGTCGATCCAGGTAATTTTCTGAATGTCGATCCGTTCCCGGATCTGCCCCTGATCCATGATTTGAACCGTAACACCATCAGCGGATTTTTGGTTATAATTGTATTTGCCAATTGCGATATGGTATTTTTCGGATCGTTGCAGGAATATATTGGTTTTGATATTCTTATTACGTCGTTTGTATTTCTGTATATATTCTTTTTTCAATTCCGCCCGATTCACATTTCCCCAGATTACTAGCTGGTCTTCAAATTGGAATGAGATCAGACTGATGATAAATCCAATCACGAACAGCGGTGCGGCAACCCGGTAAATGCTGATACCTGTTGCTTTCATGGCGGTCAATTCATTGCGTTTCGCGGATATACCAATTGAAAAAACTGTTGCGATCAGCACGGCCATTGGCAGGCCAATATTGAAGAACCAGGGCAGGCTATAGAAGTAGTAGCGCAATATAATCGGAAATGGTACCGAACTGTCGATGAATTTGTCTAATTGTTCAAATATATCAACGATGATGAATATAGTGATAAAGCCTGCCAGCGCCATTAACAGGACGGTCAGGAATTGTCGTACCAGGTAGATATCAAGCTTTTTCATCCGAACATGTATCTATTTTCGGTGGGTAATTTGGCTATAATACCGATATTATTGAAGTGATTTAGGTATTACAAGAGATTTAAGTGGCGTCCATGGGCTTCAGCTACGAAGGCCGGGCAGCCGGGCCTGCCCTTCGTATCCCGACTTGTCGGAAGAACCCTCACGATTTTATCGTGACGGATTACTTGTCTCATCATAGTCCTGATGTCGGGATGAAGATGGATGAAAAATGAAGGCGTGAAAATGGCGGCAAGGCTATTTGAACTTCATCGTCTTTGAAGTTTGGATACATTTACCAAGTTCGTTTTTGGTAGGCACAAATATCAGCACTTAATAGTTGAACCTAACTAATTTTACACAATGATGTTTACAATATCTTCCGGCTTGGTAACCAGATAGTCGGGTGTATTATTCCATTCCATGGTTCCGTGATCATAATTGACGCCAATGGTAATTATATCAATCTCGCCTGCCTTCCGATTTAAACGCTGTTGTGCATTGTTAGCAACTATCACATCGGTTTCATGATCACCGATACTGTAAATTCTTCTGGTATTCTCAGTTTTCAGCAGGTCCAAACAGGTCAGAAAACCATCCGGGTGGGGCTTCTGCTTATCCAGCCCAACTTCTTCATAACCGATGATCGCCCTGAAATACTGCTCAATTCCCAGGTTGGCTAATATTGTTTTAATATTGTCTTTGCCATTTTGTGAAACAATCCCCTGACTGACACCACTCAAATTCTTGAGTGTGGTATCAATCCCAGTCATAATCATAGGTTTAGTGTCATCTGCCAATTGGTATTCGGTCCAGAGCCGGCCGGCTCGGTCAATCTCTTGGTCATTAAAGCAAAATTCATTTTTATATAATAAGCGCCAGTTCTGACTTCGGGCATTTGCGGCCTTATAATCTGTAAAAGAATTCAAGGCAGAAAAGGACATGGCCGGCTTACCTGAAATTTTTGTAACAATTTGTTGTGTGACCTGGTAATTCTTATTGCTGGTATCAACAAGCGTTCCGTCAAAATCCCAGATGATTATACTATTATTATTTATTATGGTCATATGTTTGAAGGGCTTGGTATCCGCTCAATTTAGTTACAGGATTGTTTAGAATAAAAAGAAAGCCGGTTTGAGCCGGCTTTCTTTTATTACATCTTAATCTCTTGGAAGTTTAATTAAAAGATATATTTGATACCGAACTGAATCCGCCAGACTGAATATTCACCTGGGGCATCCTTGAAGGTTTCTTTGACACCGTTGAAATCCAAAATCGGTTCGCCGTTAGTATCCCAACCGGTCAATTTCAGAGGTGACAAGGCCAGCGGATCGGCAACTTGTCTGACACCCCAGTTGTCGCTGATCAGGTTAGCCACATTCATGATATCCACATTGAACTGGAAGCGGCCGAAGCTGGTGCTGAAATCGTGTAGGATTTTCAGGTCGATATTGGTGAACCAGGGATTTACCAATCCATGCCGTTCGGCAATATCGCCACGGTTTTCGCTGAGATAGGGATCCTGTTTAATAAATGCATCAAGAGCATCCCATTCTGACGCATCAGCCAGGACAATATCATTGGCATCTTTGGGTATGTAGATCAGGTCATTTCCACCATAGCCATCGCCATTAACATCACCGGAATAGATGAAGGAATAGCGGTTGCCACCGGAATAGACATAGCGGTTACCTTCCGCCATCTCAAAGAAAACTGCGAAATTAGTGGAATGCTGCTCGGTCCAGTTCATGCGGTAATCCAGCATCCCGACTATGCGATGGCGATTGCCAAATTCCGACCAGCTCAACTGGGGTTTGTTGGGATCACCCTGGACTGGCTGGCTCGTCCACAGCACACTGGCAATCTCGGTGGATTTCAGATTATTCTTGGCATCCAGATAAGTGTAAGCCAGGCTGGTATTCAATCCATTGCTGAACGATTTACGCAACTGACCAGTCAAGGTAAGGTTATAACCCTCATCGGTATTATCGATCACATATACACCGGCTCCACCATCGGGATTCAATTCAAAATTACCACTGGCATCGGTATAGTACGGACGACCATCATCCAGGTAGCGCACCTCTTCGGGGACATCGGCATTTCGCATGTAAATGGCATTGAGGTCCTTACTGTAAACCATCTCAAATGTACCGACCATTCTGGCAGGAAGGGCTAAATCCAGAGCCAGATCGGTGGTCCAGACCTGAGGCCATTTGAAATCATCGACCATGGCGTTTAAGTCAAACGACTGCTGCAGAACCGATTTTACACCTTCATCTTCGGAACGTCCCTCACCATCATCGGTTTCCTGGCCATTGCTGCCATCGCCGGTAATATTCGGGTTTACCCCGGGATTGGAGATCACATTACCGATCCATACGAAGGG
>DAOWAH010000212.1 GCA_030634675.1 Fidelibacterota bacterium | reverse complement strand
GCGATTGAGTATTTTTCCAATCTTGGGGCAGGCTATGATATCGCTTTAAAAGATCTGGAAATACGCGGTGCCGGAAACCTGTTTGGCTTTGAACAAAGCGGCCAGATTGCCACCGTTGGTTTTGAAATGTATTGCAAGATATTAAAGGATGCTGTTGATGGGGCCGTAGGTAATCTAAAAACCGATCGGCGCGAATCATCTCAAGTGGTTTTTGGCGGCGATGCTCTTTTTCCGGCTACCTATATGAATATTGTCCAGGATCGCCTGTTCTTTTACCAGAGACTGGCTGATGCGGATGCTCCGCAAGCCATCAAGAAAATTAGCGCTGAACTACGCGATCGGTTCGGTCCTTTGCCGGATGCTGTAAACAACTTGATCTATGTAACTCAGTTGAGGGTTCGGTCGCTCGGTTCCGGGTTGCAAGTAATTAATATTCAAACCGATTCAATCATGGGAACTGTTTCTGATAAAACACGTTTTCATAATTCGGTGGAAATGATGTCTGAATTAGAAACATTGCTCAAAAAATCATCCCGTCACTATCTATTTAGCGTGGATAAGAAAAACAATTTAAGGTTTGAAATTCAATTGCCATCCCTGTCAAAATCCATGACAATGGCAAGTTCAATTGTGGAATTGTTTTCACCCTTGCCAGAGAAGTAATTTAACAGGATGAAAGATCCATTAAAACTTTATATTCGTTTATTTGCCGTTATTGTAATTGCCCTGTGGTCTTGTACAAACGATAAAACCGGAGATAATGTCGTTGCCCGGGTGGGCAGTGTCGTGTTAACATATGAAAGGCTTAATCAAATGTTAGCTGAACAATCTTTACCGGCTTCAAATTCTGCGCTGGTTGTATCGCAATGGGTTAATGATGAATTACTTTACCGGGCAGCCTTAGAACAAAACTTACAGCGTGACGCTTCAATTAAACATGCTGTTGAAAAGTTTCGCCGTGAATTATTAGGTCGTACGTATCTGGAAATAACTATGACCTCCGGTCTAACCGTCACACAGGAGGAAATAAACTCAGCCTACGAAGCAAACCTGGAAAGCTTTTACCGTCCGGTAGATGAAGCGCGGATAAATCATTTTATCATTCCAGACCGAAATGACGCTCGCAGGGTACGCCGCATTTTAGCCCGCAGCCGCTCAGGGGCCGATAGAAAAAAAGCTTTCTCCACCCATCATGTGGAAACGGTAGTTGTAAAAAGAGGCTCCTTGCTCAAACCTCTGGATGATGCGATTTTTGGTCATAATTCCCGCGGTACTGTCCTCGGACCGCTATCAACTGATTACGGATATCATGTAATTGAAGTACTGGAACGTAATAAAGAGGGTTCCTACCGCGACCTGGACGATGTGTATGATGTGCTTCGTCATCAGCTTTATCAAAACTACGCTTCCCTTAACTCAATTAAAATTTTAGACAGTCTTCGTACTGTAACAGAAATAGAAATCAATCTGGAGAATTTGAATCCATGAGGATTAAAAATCAACTTATGTATATTATGTTTTTAGCTGCCCTACTAGGTGCTCAAGACAACCAAAGAGTAATTGACGGACTGGCGGCAATTGTTGACAATAACATTATTCTGAAAAGTGACGTTGCCCAGTTAGTTCAGATGACAGCAATTCAGCAGCGCATTAATCCTGAGTTGGAGCCCGAACGTCTGGTAAACTTACAAAAAGACATTCTTCAATCCATGGTCGACCAGAAAATTATCCTGGAGATGGCAAAGCTTGATTCAATCGAGGTAAAAGAAAAAGAAGTAGACCAGGCCCTGGATCAACAGATTGAATATATGATCTCTCAAGCCGGCAGTGAGGAACTGGCCGAAGAAATGCTGGGGCAGTCTCTAAAATCGCTAAGGCGTGAATATCAACAGGACATGCGGGATAGAATGATAACCGAGCGTTATCAGCAACAACTATTAATGTCAATTACAGTCAGTCGCCAAGAAGTAGTTGATTTTTTCAACACCTACAAAGATAGTATCCCTTTCTTTCCAACCCGAGTTCACTTATGGCATCTGTTAACCAAAGTTGAAGCCGGTAAAGAAAGTCTTCAAAAAGCCAGGCTGCTAATTTCTGACCTGCGTAAACGTATTATCAATGGCGAATCCTTTGAGGATTTAGCCCGGGATTACTCACAAGACCCCGGTTCGGCGGCTAACGGAGGTAGCTTGGGGTTGATACGCCGGGAATCGCTGGTTCCCGAATTTGGATCAGTTGCTTTTACGCTGAGCGAGGGTGAAATCAGTCAGCCGGTAAAAACCCAGTTTGGCTACCATTTGATTCAAACAATGAAAAAACAGGCTGAAAAGATTCAGGTTCGTCATATTCTCATTACTCCCGAAATTTCAGAATCTGACGAATCTCGTGCTTATCAATTTGCCAGTAATTTGAAAGACTCCATTAGTACAATAGATGATTTTTCAAGACTATCGCAAATTTATACCAAAGATGATGAAACCAGGGGGAGGGGCGGTGATTTAGGTTGGGTTAACCCTCAGGAATTCCCCATCCCGGAGGTAGCGCAGATCATTAATTATCTGGAAATGAATGAATGTAGTAGACCGGTAAAGACTGATTTCGGCTATCATCTATTCTGGATTGAAGATATAAAAATTGGTGGTAAACCTGATCTTTCAAGACATTGGACTGATTTGGAAATGATGGCCGTTGAACATAGAAAAGCCGATTGGTATTCGGAATGGATTGCTAAAGCTCGCCAGAATTTCTTTATCCAGATAATGGATTAAGAATGTTTTCCACATTATTACCAACAGGATATTAACAATATTTTTTATGCCGTTATTTGTTAATCCTTCTGCTAATATTTACGTTTTTAGCCCTAATTACCCCCAACCGTCCATCTGTTATCCACATAAAGTTATTTCTTAAGCAAACAACTTGACCTACGGAAAAAGACAGAGGTTAGACGTTTTCAAGTACTCTCTGTCAACAATATCCACAGACTTAATAAATAATAGTTTTTTATTTATAAACTATATATATTATTCTTTATTCACCCAAGTGATAAAATTTAAAAACGGCTTGTTAAAACAAGCTGATTGCGGTAACATCATGCATATTAAAAACAAAAAATCGTCCGTAAACCAATAACCAAATTTGGACCATTTATGAAGATTTCCACATCAAAAGCTGAATTACAATCAGCATTACAAAAATTATCTAAAGCTACCCCGGTACGCTCTACCCTTCCAATTTTAAACAGCGTATTATTTATTGCTGAAAATGAGGGAGTGTTATTACGTACCACCGATCTTGAAATAACCATTATTGTTCCACTGGAAGCCAGCTTGGAAGAAACAGGGTCGGCAGCCGTTCCACTGCATACCTTATTGGAAATAACCAATGAGCTTCCAGAGACCCGTATAACGATTGCAATTGATGCTCAGAATCGTGTTGAATTGAGCACAGAAATCGGTGTTTATGATCTTATGGGAAAACCAGCCGATGAATTTCCAGCAATACCGGACGTAGACAAACAAAAGACATTATCGATGGCAACGAATGTGATGCGCGATATTATTAATAACACCAGTTTTGCCGTCAGTAAAGATGAATTAAAGCCAGCCCTGACCGGGGTTCTCTTTCAGTTTAATGAGCAAAATTTGACATCTGTTGCAACAGATGGCCACCGCCTTGTTAGATATATTCGTACCGATTATCACACGGATAATTTCAGTGGTGATATAATTGTGCCACGAAAATTTCTTGGATTACTAGGTAACTTCCTTTCCGAAGAAGATAATATTGATATCAGTCTGGGCGACAAACACCTGACAGCCAGAATAGGTAAAAACACCATTATTACCCGCTTGATTGATGAACGCTTTCCTGATTATGACACGGTGATTCCGCGTGATAATGAAAAGCGGTTGACAGTAGAGCGCGAAT
>DAOWAH010000077.1 GCA_030634675.1 Fidelibacterota bacterium | reverse complement strand
TGTTGATGATCATGGTTTGAGTTAAGTTATTTAAATTTACAATTGAAATAGGTGGGAATGGAACAGGTTCCCAATATCAAGCTGCTCGATTTATTATCACTATAACGTGTGTATTCCTTTCAGCCGTGTTGGTTGCTACTTTAATTTACCAGGCCGCAAATCGCCTGGAGGTGATTCCGCGCCTGAAGTTGCCGGAACCAGAAAAGTAATAAAGACAATCTAGAGTTGGACTGTGGTATACATCCCCAGGTTGATACTGACTTTTTCAGGAATAGTCTGACTCTTTATTCAGCCATCAATTTTACAACGCATTCCTGAATCTAACATCCGGGACAACAACTTTGGCGGAAGCAATCGGCATGCCCGATTTACTACTTACAGACAATATTGCCGGAGTTAAATATTTTTGTGCTTATAGGGAAAGGCCGGGTAAATTGCGCAACTTTAAAGCCTGAAAATGAAACTTTTGAGGTAATAATTACACTACTAAAACGAATATCCGCAGTCCCAATAATCGGTATAGCTGTTATTATGCTATCCGGTTTCGGGCAAGCCGCTTCTTGGCAGGTGACCTTAACATCAGGGGAGAAATTCCGCCAGATTGAACAATTATATCTAAATGAAACAACATTATATCTGGTGTTACACGGAAAAGCCTCAGACGAACTACCAATTCCGGTCTACGTGGGCGATATTAAATTGATCAAGCGAATAAGATATAATCGCTTCCTGGGCTTATCGTGTGGCAGCTATCTCGGTTGGCTGTTCGGTAGATATCTATACAATGAATTGGTACAATCAGATAATCATCAGATATATTCGATCGAAAATGCTACCACGCTGGGTATGCTGTCCGGATTAATACTTGGCCGAATGGTTTGCGTGAGTAAAACCCGTCTGCTGCATATGACAGTTGAGGAACGGAAATTAGTTATTCATGAAATATTATTCCTCGATAGTCTGTAAAAGCTATTTAAAAATGAAAAGTAACAATTCATTCTAGTGCGGTCAAGATAGGGAACTTCAGTTAGGCTAAATATTTGAATATTTCTTTTTTTTAGTAACAATGTGGCGTCGAAAATCACCTGCAGAAATGGAATTAAATACAATCAGGGTTATGATCCGGATCTATTGCCGGCATCATCATCGACCTCAAGGTTACCTGTGTCAAGATTGCGATAGCCTTTTAAATTATGCCGGCGAACGACTGGACAGATGCCCTTTCAGCTCCGATAAACCAACTTGCGAAAATTGTACAATTCATTGCTATAACCCTGACCGTCGCGAGCAGGCCCGGAAAGTAATGCGTTTTGCCGGACCCCGGATGATCTGGCGACATCCGATCCTGGCAATTATCCACCTGATCAAAGATCGGCAGGAAAAACGAAATTCCCTATGACTAACTGCTGGAAACTGCAGGTTGATATCTGGAATTCTACGCCTGGTGATTAAATAATCTCAGATTTAATCTACCTGAAACCTTAGTGACAGACAGGTCAGCCCACCATCCATTTTCTGCATCTCAGTCATTTCTAATTCGTGAACCGGTAGTCCTAAGGTTTTAATTTTAGTTGTAGTTCTGGGAAATCCGGCTGGAACCAGCAAATTGTCATTTACCCATAATGTATTTGCGGCGTACGCCTCCTCCGAATCGACGATAATTTTACGACATCCCTCCCAGGCCCGATTTCCAGCCAGTTCCTGTGTCACCAGAATTGTATCGTTACCGATATAATTCACGCTGGATTTCAAATGGAGACCGGCGGTTACCGGTATGGCTTGGCAATTATAATTCAAAGGTGTTAGTATTTCAGCCAATTGATCAAAACCGGATCGGTCAGTCCGGTCCGTTAAACCGACAAATACATTTTTCCCAATGGTGAGCACGTCACCACCATCCAGTGTTCCCGGCGGATCGATATGAACAACTTTCCGGTAATTGGCCAGAACCGCTGCCATCAATCCCGCTTCCCCCCGGCGGCTGGGTGCACCAGGTCGGGTAATGAGCGCCAGCTCCGGGAATACCACCGCCGTATCCTCCACAAAATGCGCATCGGGAAATTCCTCCACCGGTGCTAATATCTCAACCTTCAGTCCCAGGCGGATCAGCAATTCCACGTATTGCCCGTGTTGTTTTAAAGCTTTATCATATTCAGGTGGACCAAGGTTGGCAGTGGTCAATCCACGGCTCAATTCCGCCGATGGTGTTCGTGCTATAGCAGTTGTAATCAATTTAAGTCCTCACAGTGGTTTTCCAACCGTTATCACATTTATAAAATTACAGCTCGCCTGGCAGAACGGAAACAGGCGGAATTGAGGTTGATTATCCCCGGGAAAAAAATTCCAGGTCAGGTGAATATTTACCCGAATAAAACACAGTTCACCGTTTGAAATCGAGTGAAAATTGTATAATACTAGGCTTGTGGTCACCGGTTAATCCAAATTTAATACATGGCATTATCTTTGCGATGATTGGATTGAACCGGTTGTTATGCTGCCGGTCAGCAATTAATGTAGACTCAGGAATCAGTACTAAAAAGCATTAATGAAATGGATGTGAATCAATGACATTAAATACATATTTGAAACTGGTCAATTTACGACTAAATCTGCAGGTTCAGCTACTCAGCCATCAACTGGATAATTTGAGAAACCGTCTGGCAATGTCGATCTGAATCGGTGGGAAAATATATAAAAAAGTTTACCCAACCAGGAGGCTGCTCAGTCATTTGTGGCCTTCGTTTTTCGTTTTTGAACCAGTTTAACTAACCAATTGTGAATCGGTGATAATTCCTTGAATTTTTCGAAACAAAAATCCACTAAATCAACATTCGATAACAGATCGAAATCCCTTACCCTCGTTAGTCCATAGATACCCTTATATAATAATAGTTCCGGTTCAGTCACATCCGAATTGTATCCTGCAGGATACCGTTTATATTTGTCACCGCCAATTTCGCCACCGTTTTGCTGCACAATTGAAATGGCATCAGCTAAAGTTATATTCAGTTGCGGGTCACTTACTGCATTCCGGTATTTTTCTAACACCCATTTAGGAAAAATATGCAGGCCAACGCCCAGAAATAATTCTTCCGGTTCAATATGAAAATAATACCCGGAATTCTCCAACTTTGGTGCCTTTCCTTCCCAGAAGAAGATACCGATGTGGGTCTTGTACGGTGATTTATCCTTACTGAAACGGATATCCCGATTGATACGAAACAGGGAGCGGTTAACCCGTGGATCCGCTACAATCGCTGGTGATAGTTGATGAAGTTTTACACCCATTGATATTACAAAATCACGAGCTGGGTTTAATATCTCCAATTCATACAATTCCCGGTTGGCATCAAACCAATCCTTGGAATTATTATGTTTCAGCCGAGTTAAAAATTCGCGCCCTTTGAACGGCAGTCGGTTGATGGAATTAGTTGACATTTTTCTCTCACAATTTATGGATGGTATAGCTCACCTGGATTATATAGTATAGATAAACAATCCTACAAGTATAATTAATATCCTTTTTGTAAGATAAAAAACTGTGGCGTTAATCACAACATTTAATCAAATAAAGTGGTATTTTCTATTAAGGTTATACTGTTACTCAAGGTTTGAAAGTGACTATTCTTCAATTCGTACGCAGCATGGATTATGATTTCTGGGAATTGACCAAATTACATTCAACAAGGGATTAAGCGATGAGTTTAAAAAGTAAATATTCAGTTTTTCTTATACCAGTTCTTGTATTTAGTCTAAACGCCCAAACAGCCGATCTAATTCTGCAAGATGAAATTACTCCGACCTACATTGCCTATTTAGTCGGAAAAGAAGCCGGCTGGCTGCTCCAGGTTACCACCGGTATTGACGACACTCCCACTATGCAAGCTCATATGGGTCTAGCAATTATGGCTTTTGCCTGGAGCCATATTGATGGTGATACGATGATTACCGAACTTGATCCAATTATGGAATCAATCGGAACAAACCTGGATACATTGGCAGGTCGGATTGGAAGTGATATCATTCCAATGCTGGAAACCATGCAGATGAATGCTTTCCTGACCGCTTTAACAGATTTCTTCGACTCCGGTGATTATGCGGCTTTCCGTGATTTCATGAGTCAAACTGCTGATAGTCTCGGCAATGATTTCGATAATTTTGGTATAACAATCGATGAATTCTTCGGCGATGTGGGCGATAATTTTGCCGATCAGAATTTCAGCAGTCACTTGGACTCCATATTCAGTAATTCAGCCGATTTTGACTTTTCGCTCCAGGTTTTAGGGAGTGAATTCGCCGATACGACTTTTATTTTCTCCCGTACTTTCTTTAACCATCTGGAAGATATTGAAGCAATTGGTGACTCAATGAGTACTGAATTTGACCAGTTTGGCAGTTGGATGGACTCAGTCATGTCCATTACCGGTGGTGATGTAATGCCGGGCATCGCCCATTTCCAGGGCGGTCTGTATGATTTGACCAAGTTATTGGATACAATCAGGGTTGTGATTACCAGTCAACCATTCGCGCCCTTCGAAATCGATCCATCACCAATTGATTCGATCCAGATGGCAATAGACGAATTAGATTCTTTACTTGATGGAAAAGAGTATGAGTACAACAGTGATTATGAAGGTTATTCCATCCGCCCATTAGCGATTATTCAGAATATGCCCGGCGATGGGTTGCCCAATATCTATTGGGATTTTTACCGCTCCCTCGATCCTCCCGGTTACACCTTTGGTGGCATCTTTCCCTACGGGCTCGATCCCCAGTCACTGGATTTACTCAGCGCCGATATGATTATGAATGACTGGGATGACATTGATGTCATTGAAACCCGCCTTTCCGGACTGGAATTGCTGTGGCAGACACAATTATCCCAGGATTCCACCGACTCTGATGCTCATTTAGGAATTGCTATGGTCCAGTCTTTTAATATCATTAATGATCACCTACCCATATTTGATGATATTTTCCGCCTGCTGGATGAGGGACGAATCGATAGCCTGACCTACCTGTATGACTGGGAAAGTGTCAATTTCATGGATGATCTCGACGATGTCGATTATCATCTGGATTTTTACACCAATGCTGATGAACCAGCCCATTTTGTGATTTTGATCAAAACCATTGAAGATGCCTATGGTCCTTATGAAATTGGTCCTAACAGTGAATTTGAAATCTTGAATGTATCGGTTCCAACAGTCGCTATGGCCCAGATGAATATGAACCTGGCTCGAACAGGATTGGATCTGGCTATTCAAGGTATATCAGAAATCTATGCTGAATTGGGCGATATTTTCGTATTGGAACTTGATCCCACGATTCTCGACTTCAGCAATATAGAAAGTGATTCCGATCTGGTTTTATTACTGGAACAATCCAACCCTAATTTCCTCTCTTTGACCCCCTACGGAGTGGACAAATTCATTGCAGCAGGTGATGCGCTGGAAGAGGGTTTCGGCAGCCTGCATAATTTCTTTACTCAGATGGTGACTCTGGCCTATGCCATGCAACCCTATGAAAATGATTTTGATATGGACGGTCTTCAGTTCATCATGGATATGGAGGAAATGGAAGAGCATACTTTCGAAGTTTGGCAGGACTTCGCCATTCCTGACGCGGTCACAATTATCGACAGTGAACGGGTAAACCTGTCGGCCTGGTTCGATAATCCACCGGCCAGCTTCCTAATCATGTGGAAGGATTTAGTCTTTGGCATTGACAGTACTATGGGCGGCCTGTTCCCCAACCGGCCCTACGTCGCTATCGGTTCTGGTACAACCCCGACTTTGCCCAGATCCTTCGAGGTACATGACGCTTATCCAAATCCCTTCAATCCGGTAACCCTGATCAGCTTCGACATTCCCCGAGCAGGTAATGTCAATGTGACAATTTATAATCTGTTAGGTGAGCAAGTTGCTGCTCTGGTTGATGGAAAAATGACTGCCGGTTGGAAACGCATCCCCTGGAATGCCGGCAATCTGCCCTCAGGAATCTATTTCTACCGGGTCCGTTATGACCGCCAGACATTTACAAATAAATTGATGTATATCAAATAATCCCAAATCCCCCTTTTGATTTATAAACGAGCAAAGAGGAAGGAATTAATTTCCTTCCTCTTTATATTAATTACAACCATATTACTTAAGCCCATGCCGGCACAGGATATTTACAGCTTTTTTTTAATCTTGTTGAACGATTACCAATTGGATCGGCTTTCGAACGTAGAATTAATGCAGTCTATCAACAAACTTCTATTAGAGCTGGTTTTCAGCGATTATTACCGCCAGCGATTAACAAATGAAAACCTGGTAAAATTGGCCGGTAATCGTAATCATGTCAGTCAACGAATAATCTGGTCTAATAATAAATTCAACTACGGTCTGCAGATCGAACTCGACTCGCGTTTCATCGAATTTGATAACCGGGAGGATGCTGCAGCAGTTACCGGTCATTACCGGTTAAATACCAGATCTGGTTCTATCATGGGCGCATTCGGCAATAACCGAGCACTATGGGGGGCTCGCCTTCATCTAAGTAACTCCGATTTTTCATCCCCGCTAAAGGTGAACAATTACCCAACTTCCAATAATTCGTCTATGAATAATTTTTTCCTGGATTACCTCGAACCGACTTTCGGCCAAAACCTGACTTTAACCGGCAGCACCAGACTGCTGCAACCCCAATTGTTTTCTACTCTGCCACTGACTGATCAATTAAAGATCAATCTGAATTACCGCCATAAGTTGTTGATATTTGATCCGGTCTTAACCTATAATAATAATTCTAATATCGCTCAATTGACGGGTCATCGTAAAATGACCTATTCCGGAAATATAATTGATAATGTGGTGGAGATTGGACTGACCATTCCCCAGTGGTCGGTATATCCGGCTGTAATATTATTTAACGGAAATCTGGATTTAAATGTGGAAAATCCCCTGCCTGGTGGCACCATTTCGGGATTACCAGATCTGGGCTGGGTGGAAGGTGAAAGAAAAGGCGGAGCTCTGAAAATCGAAGGTGAAAAGGGTAATGTGGTTTACAAAGCAGGTTGTGGGTATAGCCATTTGGAAGCCGCAGCCGATATCACCACTCCCGTCCTGGGACGGGAAATACTGATCCCGGTAGCTCACCGCATGACCTTCG
>DAOWAH010000084.1 GCA_030634675.1 Fidelibacterota bacterium | reverse complement strand
TGGGATTGAATATTCTGAAATCGCTGAAGGAAATCAAGGCACGTAAAAAAATGATGGAGGAAATGGGCGCAGCCTATATGGCGGAGGGGTTGGTCACGTTGGCCGGCAGCCGGATGTACACTTCGATGGCTGACATAGATGAAGTGATCGACGATGCTTTGAAACGTTTTGAAAAAGTACTGGCACAGGCCGATAAATAAAAATATCACCCTGGGTTATCTTTCGACGAGCTCAGGAATCTGTCTTATGGGCTCTGGGTGCAAATACCAAAGTCGACTGAGCCAGTTGTTAAGAACAAAAACGGAGCGGTGTCTGAGCTTGCTGAATGCCGGTGTCTGAGCTTGCCGAAGACCCACATTTCTAAAATACAGATGAATTATATTCTCGAACAAACTAAAAATCCTTATTTCTTTTTTGTGAATAATTTTCAGATAACTCAGAAAGTTTCTCATATTCACCATTTATCAGTGCTTTCTTCTTTTCCCTTCTCCAGCCCTGTACTTGCTTTTCCCTGTAAAAAGCTTCGTCAATACGGTCATATTCTTCGAAATAAACCAGTTTAACCGGTAATTGTTTCCTGGTATACTTCGCACCCTTGCCATTCTGGTGTTGTTCGAACCGGTATTCCAGGTCTAATGTGCTGCCAGTATAATAACTGCCATCATTACATTCTAATATGTACATGTAACCAGTCATAATCTATTTTATCCGTTTATCCTACGACATCCTTCGACAAGCTCAGGAATCTGTCTTGTGGGTTCTGGATGCAAATACCAAAGTCGTCTGAGCCGGTTGTTGATAATAAAAACGGAACGTAGCCTGAGCCTGTCGAAGGCAACATTACCGATACTGCTGTTATAACTCTGCAGGCTAATATCAAAAACACCATCCTTTGTCCAAACTCTTCTAATCGAACTATATTAGATATTAAAATTTATAGTCACCAGACGATTAACAGCAGGAAAAATCCATATTTAAATCGCTACTCTGATATTCAAAAATATTGTAACATCCCGACCAATTTTGGATAAGGAGATGGAATGATCGAGTATGCACGACGCAACTGGAGAAGGTTGGTTTTTCTGATTGGTAGTTTAGTACTCTTTACGACTACCCTTCTGGCGGAAGAAGCGGGCGCCAAGGCTACATTCGGCTTCTGGGATGTAATGTTGATGCCCAAGGTATGGATCGGATTTATTTTTGTTTTAGCCGGATTATTTTTACTCAATCGGAAGCTGGTATCACAAAAACTGCGCTTGATCGCATTAATCATAATATTTCTCACATTCAGTGCTTTCTGGTTACTGCCACTCGGTGAGTTCGCCCGTGGGATGGGAATGCATCCCAGCCCGGTCTGTGCGGTAACCAAACCGGCCCTGTTCATCAAAGCGGGTCGCGGTTTCCCGGTTGTTTTCGCTGCCGTCCTGGTTTCCATGGCGGTTATGAGCCTGATTAGTAAAAAATTATTCTGCGGCTGGATTTGCCCGGTGGGAGCGGTTCAGGAACTGGTCCATCGGATTTCTTTTAGTAAAAAGCGCGATAAAAAGCTTAAAATCAAACTGCCCTTTAAAATAACGAATAGCATCAGGAGCGGATTATTTTTACTCTATCTAATTATTGTGACAACGGCCGGATTGAGCATTTACGAATATTTCAATCCATTTGAGTTTCTGCACTGGGGCTTTGAACTATGGGGGATTTTGGTAATGCTGGTTACATTAATATCCGGTTTATTTATATTCCGACCATTCTGCTACCTGGTTTGTCCGATCGGACTATTGAGCTGGGTGCTGGAGCATTTTGCCCTAACCAGGGTCAAGCTTGACCGTACCAAGTGCACCGACTGTGATATCTGTCTACGAAAAAGCCCCTGCCCTTCGATTCCGGCGATCCTGGCAGAAAAATGGTCCCAACCAGATTGCCATGCCTGTGGGCGCTGTATTGAGGTTTGCCCGGAGGATGCGCTGCATTTCAAACGTTCCTTCCGCTAATCGAACACATTTTAATAAAGAAAATTGGTAATTGTAGATTGGAAATTGAAAAATCTGTCCAACACAAATTCAACATTCCAACCTTCGTCCTGCTGCTACGCCCCAAGTTCTCCGCTCTTTGCTCTCTGCTCTTTGCTCCGCGCTCTATGCTAATCCTCGGGTCGATATTGCCGTTGAGCCTTTAATAATAAAACATTAGCTTTTTGCTGGTCACCATCCTGAGCGGTTGAGACTATTCGCAAGGCTTCAATGATCGGAATACGTACATTATCATAATTGGCGTACAAGGCATCCATAGCCTGAGCGATTATATCAATATTATAGCCCACTCCCTCCGCCAAATGCTGATCCAGAATCTGATAGAAACGTTCGATGAAATAGGGTTCCCGCCAGTAGGGATCATGCCCGTACTGCTTTTTAACTTCCTCCATATGGAAGGATTTCAGGCGACTGATCGCAGTGTAGGCACCATTTACAAAAGCCAGTTTTTCATCATCCGTTAAACTCTCCCAGTACTCAGCCGGTGTATTTTGCTGGGCAGATAAATCAGACGCCAGGCCGCTTCCAAGAATAACAATTAATAGAATTTTAATAATCTTTTTCATCTGGATTCCTCCACTGTAATTCCATCAAAATGATTAACGATCGGAATTCTTCGCCCGCTGCCGAAGGCCTTTGGACTGACCCGCAGACCGGGGGCAGCCTGCCGACGTTTATATTCGTTATGTTGTATTTTTTGATAAATATCCTGCACCAGGTTCCGGTCATAACCCTGGTCAATAAGCATTCGCGGGGACTGACGATCTTCCACAATAGCATCAACCAATGGGCTGACTACGGCATAATCAAATGGATCAACTTGATTTTCGCTTAATTCGGCTGAGGGCGGTTTATCAATACAATTTTGAGGAATTAATAACCGATCAGTACTTGAATTGATCCAGCGTGCCAGGGCATAGACGTCGGTTTTTGAAAGATCAGAGATTACTGCCAAACCGCCTACCATATCTCCATAGAGGGTGCAGTATCCGAGAGCCAGTTCAGTTTTATTGCCGCATGACAGAACTAACCAATTCAATTTATTGGAATAAGCCATCAGAATATCGCCACGAATCCGGGCTTGATTATTCTCCTCGGTCAGATCGCGGGGTAACCCGCTGAAATCATCCTGTAAGTTGCTTTCAAAACAATCCACCACCGCTTGAATAGGCGCAATCCTGAAATCAATGCCAAGATTAGCTGCTAGCTGGCGGGCGTCATTGATACTATGATCACTGGAGATGCGGGATGGCATGGCAATACCATGGACATGTTCGGGACCTAAAGCCTCAGCAGCAATACAGGCCACCAGAGTGGAATCAATACCTCCACTGAGACCAATGACCACATCACTGTAGCCGACTTTACGGATGTAATCTTTTACTCCTAAACATAGAGCCTTAAAGATTTCTTCCAAACGACTCATCGTCTTCAACTCGATCTTCGATGGATCGGTACCAATATCAACCAGCAATAAATCTTCCTGAAAAGCTTTACCCTGTGCCAGGAGCCGGCTTTCCCCTGATACAACCAGGGATTGGCCATCAAAAATCAATTCATCCTGCCCCCCTATTAGATTGCAGTACAAAAATGGAATTCGAATATCGGCAACTTTGCGGTTGATCAGACTCAATCGATCCGCTAAGCGCCCTTCATGATAGGGTGAAGCAGATATGTTAATGATAAAATCGGCACCCTTTTCTTTCAATACACGAGTAACTTTTACAGGATAGTCATCATCCCATAAATCTTCGCAAATCTCAATTCCAATCTTGAGTGTCACACCCCTAATATCAATCGACCAGACTACCGGTTCTTTACCTGCCTCAAAATAGCGCTCTTCATCAAACACATCATAGGTGGGCAACAACAGCTTATCATAAACCAGCTCAATTGCTCCATCCTTGATTAGAACGGCAGAATTATAGAGTTTACCGGAATCACTACGCACATACCCAACTATCACAGGAATGGTAACTTTTTTGGTAAAGCGCTGCAGAATATTTTCATTTAAAGTAACAAAATCACCTTCGTGCAGCAGGTCTGAGGGCGGATAACCGGTAATAGATAGTTCGGGAAAAACCACCAAATCTGCACCTTGCTGGACGGATTGATAATACCAATCGCTCAGCAGTTCCATATTTTCCTGGAAGGCTCCCACAGTCGGGTTTATCTGGCACAAAGCAATTTTGATTGGAGGCATGAGTGATTTATTTAATATTTAATTTCAAAATCGCGGAATTTATGTTCATAATTAAGCCAGTTAGTTTCGATATTATCAACCTGTGAACCACGGGGTCCTTTTTTTAATTCTTTGATAAATGACTCAATCCGGGTTCGTTTCCCCTCTACGGTAACATAAACCGAACCATCATACATGTTACGAACAAAGCCTCCGAGCGCCATATCCTGTGCCCACTGGACTGTAAACCAGCGAAAGCCTACTTTTTGTACGCGCCCGGTAATCTTTAGCGTGGCACCAACATTATCTGTTTTAGGTAACTCCCAGTCCATCACAAGTAATCCTTTATTTTGATAATTATATCCACCGGATTATCGGCAACGATAATATTGGATATGTCCCAGGTTTGCAATCCAATAACAGGTTTCCCAAGCTGAAGGGCATAAGCAATCTCGGACAGGGTACCATAATTTCCATCCACAGCAACAGCAACATCACAGTTATAAGCCAAGAGTGCATTCCTGCTGATACCCATATCAGTGACAATTGGAATAGTCACCCAAGGATTGGCTTCATTAAAGTCGCGCCCCTTCAGAATGCCAACAGTTGTGCCACCTGCTTCACTAACACCACGGCTTATCGCTTCCATCACACCACTGCCACCACCACAGAATACCAGCCAGTCTTCTTTTGCCAATAGTTTTCCCAACTCGCGCGACTGTTTATACAGCTCGGCAGAAATTTCCCGACCCCCAAATACAGCAATGCGTAATTTTCGGTCTATCATGGTTCCAGACGATAGATGGTCCGCGGGAAAGGAATCGTTTCCCGGATATGTTTGATTCCCGTTATCCAGGTAACGGCCCGTTCCAATCCCATACCAAAGCCTGAATGAGGTATGGTTCCGTATTTGCGTAAATCCAGATACCATTGGAACGGTTTCATCGGCAGGTCATGACGCAGAATACGTTCAACCAGGGTGTCGTGATCATCTTCACGCTGTCCTCCGCCGATGATTTCCCCGTACCCTTCCGGTGCCAGCACATCGACCCCTAGTGCCAGATCAGAGTTTTTCGGATCCCGCTTCATATAGAATGCCTTCGTTTCAGCAGGCCAGCGATGGACCATAACGGGCCGATCATTCTGGGCGGACAAAATCGTTTCATCGGCGCTGCCAAAATCACTGCCATATTCAAAATCAACACCATTCTCCTTCAGAATCTGTGCTGCTTTGTCATAGGTTATTCTGGGAAAGGGCAGAGTAACTTTCTCCAGTAAAGTGGTATCACGTTCCAGGATGTCCAATTCGGTCTGACAATGATCGAGACACCACTGAACCACATAGGAAATGAATTTTTCAGCCCATTCCATATTTTCATCAAGATCGCAGTAGGCCATTTCCGGTTCAACCATCCAGAATTCGGTCAGATGCCGGCGGGTCTTTGATTTCTCAGCTCTGAATGTCGGACCAAAACAATATACTTTGCCGTGGGCTACAATAGTCGCCTCAGAATAAAGCTGACCGCTTTGAGTGAGATAGGCGGTTGTATCAAAATAATCAACATTAAATAAACTGGTGGTACCCTCGCAGACATTAGACGTTAAAATTGGTGCATCAACCAGGGTAAATCCATTATCGTCAAAAAAATCACGACAGGCTTTTACGATTTGGTGACGGACTCTAATAATAGCGTGCTGCTTTTTGGATCGCAACCAGAGATGGCGATTATCCATCAGAAAAGCCGTTCCATGTTCCTTGGGTGAAATCGGATAATTTTCAGCATACTGATGAACTTCAATGGATTTTACAGCAAGTTCATAACCACCGCTGGAACGGTCATCTTTCCGTACTATTCCGGTAACCGAGACTGAAGATTCCTGGGTCAACTTTGCTTCCAACTCAAAGATTGCTTGGTCTACTTCCGATCTGACCACAACGCATTGAATTAATCCGGTACCATCACGGAAAATCATAAACCAAATTTTCCCAATCGAGCGGATATTGTAAACCCAGCCGTGAAGGGTCACCTCCTGCCCCTCATAATCTGCAATGTTCGATATATAAATATGTTGCATTAACTAATAATCTCCGTTTGAAAATTAACCATTGATATTAAGCTAAATTTTACCAGGTAGTCAGGATATCGTTGATAATCTCTTCGGCAATTTTCTCAACTGCAATTCGATTAGCGTATGTTCGTGGTTCACCGAATTCATCATCGTCGTCACCATCCACTAATCCATCCCCATCATTATCAATGCCATCATCGCTGATGTCTCCGCTGAGGCCATAAGCACCCCAACCAGTATATTTTTTCTGCAAAAGAACAACATCGTTTGCGACATCAAACCATTCGATATTCATGGTAACAGTAAAACGATATTCGGTAACGACTTCAGCACCGGTATAGGTTTGCACCTTATCCTCAACATTGATGATAGTACCGCGTAGAATCGAATCTGCCTGTTCTTCATCCGATAAGCGCAGAATATTTTCTTCGGTAAATCGAATTTGCAGGTTATCAGTCACTGATTCGGCCATTCCAAATTCTGCGGTTTGATTCTCGACCAAAGGGATTGCAATATTACTAATATGCGGTGGTATCGAACCTGCCAGAGAATAGAAACCGCAACTGACAAATAATAGCATAGCACCGCCTAAAAATAAATTGATCTTTTTCATTTCAAGAACGTCCTTTAATCTTGCGCTCTAAACCATACTGATCGATTTTCCGATACAGAGTACGTTCACTCATTCCCAGTGACCGGGCGGCTGCGCGGCG
>DAOWAH010000036.1 GCA_030634675.1 Fidelibacterota bacterium | reverse complement strand
TTAAGAAATTTAAAACCAAACTCAATTTGAAAATTTCAGAGAGTAATCTATGAATTCTCCAAATAACAAAAAATAATAAATAGGTATAACACTATGAGACTAATAGTACAGGAAGATTACAAGAAACTCAGTAAATGGGTTGCACATTATATAGCAAGAAGTATCAATGAATTCGAACCAACTCCGGAAAAACAATTTATTATGGGATTACCAACAGGTTCATCTCCAGTCGGGACTTACCAGGAACTGGTAAAGCTGGTAAAATCTAATAAGGTATCTTTTAAAAATGTTGTTACCTTTAACATGGATGAATATGTAGGTATTCCAGAAGGGCATCCCGGAAGTTATCATTCCTTTATGCGCCAAAATTTGTTTGAACAGATTAGGATGCCACCGGAAAATATCAATATCCTTGATGGTAACGCCCCTGATCTTGAAGCCGAGTGCAATCGCTATGAAGAAAAAATCACCTCAAACGGCGGGATTAACCTGTTCCTTGGTGGAATTGGACCCGATGGTCATATTGCTTTTAATGAGCCTGGTTCGTCATTGCATTCCCGCACTAGGATCAAGACCCTGACGTACGATACTATAATCGCCAATTCACGTTTTTTCGATAATGATCTGAGCAAAGTACCAAAATTAGCACTTACTGTAGGTGTTGCCACTGTTACGAGTGCCAACGAAGTAGTCCTGATTGTAAATGGCCATAATAAATCTCGAGCCTTGCATAAAATCATTGAAGAAGGGGTCAATCACATGTGGACAGCCTCAGCGCTTCAGCTTCATCCCAAATCGATAATCGTCTGCGATGAAGATGCTACTGCCGAACTGAAGGTGGAAACGGTAAAATATTTTCAGGACATTGAGAAAAATAATCTCAATCCTTGTGATGTATAAATAATTGACATTTTACTCCCAAAAGGTGTGTTTGTTCGAGGCGGCCTCGGGTACTTAAGCCCCATTAAATTGTAGAGGTTTTTGTTCCAAAACAAACGGCCAATTTGGGTGTCTCAAAAACGGTAGGTTTTAGGAATGAAGAATATGCCTCATAATTGCTTCGTCTTCCTCGTATTGGCCAGTTAATTCAAAACCTAGTTTTTCATAGAAACCCTGTGGACCGCCCTTTTCTTGGATTACGCTAGTCCAAAGTTCAGTTGTTTTTGGTCTACTTTTAACATGATTAATAATTAATTTGATTGCTCGGCGGCCAAATCCTTTCCCTTGATATTCTGAATCAATCATAAATCGCCATAAATAGTATTCAGGTTTTTCAGATTGGTCTTCTAGCATCACAAAGCCAATAGGAATTTTATCATAATAAATAGCTCTGAACCAGGCACACTTCGAGAAGTAGGCTTGGGCAATTGATACAGAGTTGGGTGCGACAAATGTTTTCTGGTCGTCTCTAACTGAAAGATCACAAATTTGGCGTACATTCTTCTCAGTAACTTTACATAGTTTTAACTTATTATAATCTATTTCCATCATATCAAATTTAATTCTAAAGTATAATCTTAATATTAATAATTATTCCCAAAAACGTGTTCCAAAACAAACGGGCTAATTTGAGTGTGCCAAAAACGGCGGATTTTGAAACATTATGTTAATTTAATTAACATAATTAGCTAGAGAGATTAGTTTGATCTAATGGGGGCAGGGCAGTTAGTTTTATATTGGTTAATTTATTGCTTCATTGGTGGCATAAATATTAATATTGTGCTACTAATTAATACAGGATATGATGAAATTGGTTCGTTTTGGCGTTTCTATTGAAGAAAGCCTATTAAAAAAGTTCGACCGTCTTCTTATTAAACAGAAGTATAAAAATCGCTCTGAGGCGTTACGGGATATGATACGTGCTGCTCTTGTGAAAGAAGAGTGGTCCAGTGAAGGACGTATTGCCGGTGGAATTGCCTATGTATATGATCATCATCATCGGCAGTTGGTGAATAAGCTCTTGGATGTTCAGCATTCCTTCCACGATATTATCGTTTCATCACAACATGTGCACCTGGATCATGATAACTGCATAGAAATTGTCATGGTAAAGGGCTTAGCGAAGAAAGTAAGCGACCTATTTTATCAATTGAAAGCAATAAAAGGTATCAAGCACATAGACATCATCAAATCTACTACCGGTAAAATATTGAAATAATTTTTTACCATATAGTGCTACGAATATTAAAAACATAACACAATATTTAGGAGAACATTTATCATGAAACTAATTAATAACTGGACGATCATCAGTGTTGCGCTGTTGATCCCGATGTTGAGTTTGCAGGCTCAGTACAGCGGATATTTTTCATATCGAGATTCGCTCTGGGTTCACCAGATGGATTCTGTTTTTGTGGAGGGCAACCAGCCACCGGGTTTGTCGTCATTAGTTCGAACTACGGTACCTCAGGAACGAATAGAGGCAATGGCCTACCGGGATTTGAATGAGATCATCACCGGGGAGGTAGCGGGTTTTTTCGGTAGTCAGAAAGGTGTTATGGGCTACGGTGTAGCTGGTGGATCGGCTGGGAAGCTATCATTTCGCGGGCACGGCGGTAATCCGACCACCGGGCTGTTGATAGCCCAAAACGGAAAGCCGGAAATTATGGGTCTAATGGGACATCCTGTTCCCGACGCCTATTCTGCTGATGTGGTGGGTGAAGTGGAAGTCATTAAAGGGGCGGCATCCATTTTATACGGGACTAACGCCATTGGTGGTGTAGTGAATATGAAAACCAAGCGTGTTATGTCCGATGGTTTTACCACGCGGATTCGGATGGCCCGCGGTAATTTTAATGTAAAAAGATTGGTTATCCAAAATGGAGGAAAGTTTGATCGCTGGGATTACTACCTTACGTTCGGACAACGCTCCACAATCGGGCACCGGCCCCACAGCGCTTTTTCGTCAAAGGCCTATCATGTCCGGCTGGGATACGAAGTTCGTCCCAACTTATCCCTGTCGCTGGTGGGGAAAGCGGTACCATTACATATGGAAGATCCCGGCAGGGAGGGCGGCGATACGGGATTGGCGTACGACATCGTCCGCGGAGACCTGACTCTGTCAGCGCGACTAAACTTGTCGCGGCTGAAGCTGAATTATCAGGTATTCCACAATCAGGGGGAACATGAGATTTCAGACGGATTTCATTCCACCGATTTCTGCGACGGTCTGATCCTTAAACACCACCTGTATTTTCTGCAGGGAAATTCTACTACCATCGGCGTGGATTATAAACAGTACGGCGGCAAGTTGATTCAGGTATTTAAACCCACCTTGGTGGGGAAACGTTTTGATGTGCGTGAGACAGCCCTGTATATCTTAAGCGAACAGACGATTAAGCAGATAAAGATCTCCGCCGGATTGCGGGGAGAAAATCATTCTGTGTACGGGTGGGTGACGGTTCCTCACGTCGGTATTAGTGTGAACGTCAGCCCCGCGCTAACGTTCTATGGCAGCCATGGCGAAGGTTTCCGCAGTCCTACCATCCGTGAACTGTATCTCTTCCCGGCACCCAATGAACAGTTAAAACCAGAGGAATCGGTTACAACCGAAATTGGTACTACCTACGAATTAGGATCCAACCTGACTGTGACCGGTGATTATTACATCACCACCGGAGTTAACCGAATCGAAACTCTGGGTGCTTGGCCTAATTTGGAATTGCGGAATTCCGGTGAATTTAATTACCACGGGATAGAAGCAAATTTGAAATATTTGCCGTTCCGAGGGATGCAGGTCGCTTTTAATGGCAGTGTTTTTTATGCCGACGATCCCGTAGCTAATCAACCGGGATCGCAGATGCGTATATCGGTGAGTTATCACCGCAAATATTATACTATGCGCGGAAATGTTGATTATGTTGAGGGATTGCAATATTTTGAAAGGGGTTCTTACAAAACACTTCCTGATTATACTCTCATCAATATAGGGTTGGAAGCTGTCCCTATAAATCACGTGAATATTTTTGTTCAGGTGAAGAATTTGGCCGATGTAGAATACCTGACTATGGCCGGTTACCCGATGCCCGGACGGACATTGGAAGGTGGTGTGATTTTTGATTTCTGAAGATCGTGAACAGATTACCCTGGACCTGATTTTGGGTGCGGTCATTTTGGTATTAGCATTGGTGTTTCCCATTTTTTTTCATGTGGTGCATCTGGGATCTACTTTTTTGCCAATGTTTTTTCCAATTGCCTTGGGCGGCATGCTGCTTAAACCGCGGGTAGCAGCCATTGTAGGATTTTTAGCGCCTTTTCTGTCAGCCTTTTTGACCGGAATGCCGCCCTTCTATCCGCCGATTGCGCCACAAATGGCTGTTGAGGGGGCAGTGCTCGGGGGAGTTATTTCCCTTCTGCGGCAGCGGTTGATGGTTGGGGTGATTCTCAGTTTGGTTAGCGGAATTCTATTCCAGCGAATTGTCTTAGTGTTGATGGTCTTTGTAATTGCGCCACTATTCCATTTACCGCCGGGAATCTATACGGCAACGAAACTGATTAGCGGGATACCGGGCATTGTTTTGCAACTGATCGGAATTCCGCCGCTGGTTAAATTACTGGGACCATGGGTCCGGGTATTGCGGGAAGTGGAATGAGTTCGGCCACAAAAGCCCGCCAACAGTTCTTTGATGATCTGGCATCCACCTGGGAACTATCGCCCCAATTTGCTTTAGATCAGGAACGGCTTAGAACTATGATATCATCTTTGCCCATTAAAGCCGGTCACTGCGTCTTGGACGTGGGTACCGGTACTGGGATTGCCCTGAAACCGCTGTTGGAGGCGGTCGGAAAAGACGGAAAGATCGTGGGAATAGATGAATCGGAGAAGATGGTAGCTGAAGCTTTAAAGATACACTTTGAGGTCATAGTGGGGGATGCTCACAATTTGGAGTTCCCACCGGAAACCTTCGACAACGTATTTGCATTTTCGGTTCTACCCCATCTGGATAACCCGGAGCGATTCATGCGGCAGGCGGCTACGGTACTTCGTTCTGGCGGACACCTGATCGTTCTCCATTTCATGTCGTGGGAAGTTTGTAATGATTTTCACCGCAAAGTCGATACGGCGGTGGAGAATGACATGTTACCGATCCCCGCTGATCTGGCACGCATGGCTGCGGTGGCAGGTCTGCAACCCACGCGATTTGAAGAAGCGGAGGACCTGTTCCTGTGGATTGCCCGCAAACTGTGATCACTCGGCTCAAACCGGATATGGTCAACTGGGATCCCCGACTCCGGTTATGGCTGTTCATTATCGGGATTGTTATAATTTATCTCTATCCCGCACGGCAAATACTTGGGAATGGTTTTTTTCTGGGTGGAATGGTAGGTGTGTATCTGGTGGCTTTTCGCAGCAAACTTCACCGGACGGTGTGGTTCATGTTGGTTCCTACCGTGCTTTTGTTCGGGTTAATGCCCTGGTTGTTTGCAACGACCGGATTCTCCGGTCGCGAACCTGTTTCGGAGTTATTGTTTGGATTGGTTATTTTTTTCAAAACTATGACTGTGTTTCTAATGGTTGTCACGTTCATCCGATCCATGAATCTCAGTGTGTTTTTATCAAGTCTTCAAAAAATACGTATTCCGGTTAAGATTTTGTTTATTTTAATGGTAGCTGCCCGTTACTTTAGCCGGTTTGTACGAACAGTGCAAACACTGCAGCAGGCGCGAACCTTGCGATTGTTCGGACGTTCCCGGCTCACGGGGATTTTAGGTGCCCTGCGAATGTTGGTCTGGGACGCGCTGCACCAAACCGAGAACGTTTATTTCGCCACTCGATTGCGGGGCGGTAAAGCCCGTCTCCCGCTACTGGTTACTGTGCAGTCGATGGCTGCTTCTTATCTGCAGTCAGTGGTTATTTTATTGATTTATTCTTTGCCCTGGTTAGGATTGCTATGGAAATGACAAATACATCACCTGCCATTGAAATAAAGAATTTTTCATATCACTACAGACCCGGTGCACAAACTTTAGTGAACCTTACTTTGTCAGTTGACCTACAGGAGCATACAGCCCTGCTAGGTCTGAACGGAGCCGGAAAGAGTACCCTGATGCGTGCTTTGGTAGGATTGCTCAGAGGGAACGGGGATATCCGTATTTTCGATCAGCTGGTAAATCGGAAAAATTTGGCTGACATCCGTCGCCGGATCGGTTTTCTGTTTCAAGACCCTCAGGTTCAATTATTCTGTCCCACGGTTTTAGAGGATGTGGCTTTTGGACCGTTGAATCTCCACAACAGTAAAGACAGAGCTCGCCGACAGGCAGAGGAGATGTTGCAGGCGGTGGGGTATACCGGAGATCCTTTCAAATCCTGTCATGACCTGAGCATGGGGGAAATGCGCAAGGTGGCATTAGCTGGCGTGCTGGCCTGTCGGCCTCAAATCCTGTTATTGGATGAGCCGGATTCGTTTTTGGATCGAGAGGGAAAGAAAAATCTCATCCAAATTCTGCAAACTCTCCAGGATATAACTCTAGTGCTGGCAACCCATGATTTGAGTTTTGCCGGGGAGTTGTGCCAGCAAGCAATTAACCTCCAAAAGGGACATGTACAATATTCGGGTTCCTTTGCAGGGCTACCTACGGACTGTCATTGAATGAATTAAGATAGATGTTTGGAAGCAGTTATTTCGATCGGTCAGGATAACACTCACGTCTATTCTTTTATTGATAAGAGTATTTTATTTAGGGGAATCCTATCCACGCTACTCATCTACGCTTTGCTACGATGAGCAAGCAAAACTATATAGGGAATATCCGATAAAATCTTTGGAGAAATAGTAATATATTTCCAGCCCGAACCAACTTATTAAATGACTAACTAACTTTATATAAATAGATGGCGGCTACTAAATATGTCAATTACCCGGAAATAGGTGATGTGTTATTTGAGAAAAGCAGGAAAGCGAAACGAGTAATTATCTCTATTAAATCACCATCAAGCATTAGAGTGGCCATACCAAGATTCATTTCTTTTAGAAGAGCAGAATCTTTTATGCTTCAAAAAATTGATTGGATAAAAAAGCAGCAGAGTAAATGTTTGAAGAAAATCAATATTACCGAACTATCCAAATCTGTATCATCCGAAGAAAAGTTAAAGGTAAAAAATCAAGTTGAACATCTTGCTAATAAATATGGTTTTACTTTCCGTAAAATAACATTAAGAAATATGAATACAAGATGGGGGAGCTGTACTGCACAAAACAATATTAGCTTGAACATTGGATTAGCTGTTTTAACAGAGGAATTGAGAGATTATATTATTTTACATGAACTTGTACATACCAAGATCAAGAATCATAGTAAAGAATTTTGGAATGAATTAAGTAATTTTATACCCAATCCTAAAGCGCTAAATAGAGAGTTAAGTCAAAACTATGGTTTATACGAGTTATAGAATATAATGCCGATGAAAAAAATCACCAAAGATCCAATGTTTCGCTTTTTAGCGATTTTATCGATTGCAGCGACAGTTGGACTACAAGCATGGCGGACATTATTCAATAACTTTGCAGTTGAAATTGTACATTTGGAAGGTAACCACATTGGGATAATTCAATCTGTCAGAGAAATTCCGGGATTCTTAGCACTATTAGTAATATACATCATTCTCATACTTAAGGAACACAGACTATCAGCCCTATCAATAGCAATATTGGGACTTGGAGTAGGAATAACCGGTGTTTTTCCGTCATACACAGGACTTATAGCAACCACAATGATAATGAGTTTTGGATTTCATTATTTTGAGACAACAAATCAATCACTTACGTTGCAGTATTTTGATAAAGATTCTTCTCCTTTAGTTATTGGAAAATTAAGGAGCTATGGAGCCGCCGCAAATATTGTGGTGGGCATATTTATTTATCTCATAAGTTTTCTGTTTCCCTATAAAACAACTTTTGGATTAATAGGATTCATTATTGTGATGGTAGGAATTTGGGGAATATTGCAGAATCCTACTCGAGATGGTCTTCCTGTACAACACAAAAAAATGATCGTTAGAAAAAAATATTGGTTGTATTATTTTTTGACATTTATGGCTGGGGCAAGAAGACAAATATTTATCGCTTTTGCGGTTTTCCTGCTTGTAAAAAAATTCGAATTCTCCATACAAGAAATTACTTTGTTATTCGTTTTAAATAATTCAATTAACTACTTTTTGAATCCGCTCATAGGAAAAGCGATCATAAAATTTGGAGAGCGCAAGGTACTGTCACTCGAATATTCAAGTCTTATAATGATATTTATTGGTTACGCTTTTGTAGAATCTAAAATTATAATCGCCACTTTATATGTTTTAGATCATATCTTTTTCAATTTTGCAATGGGAATACGAACATATTTCCAAAAAATTGGCAACCCAAAAGATATTGCTCCTAGCATGGCAGTTGGATTTACAATTAATCATATTGCTGCAGTAATAATACCTGCCCTAGGCGGGTTAATGTGGATAGTGGATTATAGGATTCCCTTTATTGCGGGCGCAATTATGAGTGCTGTATCATTGCTATTTGTGCAATTTATTAGATCAACAGATTAGGTGATTATATTTTATAAAAGTTTATAATAGTGCTTTATCACAAGATTGTTTTAATCTAAGGCTTGATGTAACTTAATGACATTAATACTGAAAATATTTTAGAATAATTATTGGAGACAAAAAACTAAAATGAAATATTACAAATTATTGATATTTCTTATTATTATATTAATGATCAGTGCTTGTTCGCGCGTGCTTATCTCAAATCGAAGGCAATTAAGTTTGATACCCAATTCATCAATGTTACAAATGAGTTTTGATCAATATGGTCAGTTTCTTGAAGAGAATGTTATCAGTGCGGATAAAGAAAACACAGCAAGAGTAAAACGTGTTGGAAAAAACATCCAAAAAGCTGTGGAGCAATATTTTACTGATAAAGGCTTGGAAGGTGAATTAAAAAATTACGATTGGGAATTTAATTTAGTTGAAAGCAATGAAGTAAATGCTTGGTGTATGCCCGGTGGAAAAGTCGTTTTTTATACCGGAATATTACCTCTCACTAAAGATGAAAACGGTATAGCTGTGATTATGGGGCATGAAATAGCACATGCAATTGCGGAACATGGTAACGAACGTATGAGCCAAGGGCTTATGGCGCAGCTTGGAGGAGTCGCTTTAGCGGTAGCAGTGTCTGAAAAACCGGAAGAAACTCAACAATTATGGATGACGGCTTTTGGCGCAGGTGCTCAACTTGGTGTATTGCTACCATTTAGCCGTTTACACGAAAGCGAAGCCGACCACTTAGGCTTGATTTTTATGTCAATGGCAGGGTATAATCCAAACCATGCGATTTCATTTTGGCGACGTATGGCAGAAATGAAAGGCGGGCAAGCCCCTCCCGAGTTTATAAGCACTCATCCATCCGATGAAAATAGAATCGCTCAAATCGAAAAATTAATTCCGGAAGCATTAAAATATTACAATGCTTCTACCCCCGTTTCACAATAGCATAAAATTTATCAACAAAAAAGGGCGCTATTCAGCGCCCTTTTTATTTATTTAAAAATGCTTATTTCTTTAATGCATCTCTAATATCTTTAAGAAGCATAACCTCTTCACTTGGTTTTGGTGGTTCTGCCGGTTTTTCTTCTTCTTTTTTCTTGGCACTGTTAATCGCCTTAATTACCATAAAAATTGCAAAGGCAATTATTGTAAATTCAACAACAGTGTTAATGAACATACCGTAGTTTAATGTAACTGCTGCTGTAGCCTCCGTCGCAGCCTTTAATACTATAGATAGATTAGAGAAATCAACTCCCCCTAATAGAATACCAATCGGTGGCATAATAACATCAGTTACCAATGATCCAATTATTTTACCAAAGGCACCGCCAATAACAATACCAACTGCCATGTCTATAACATTACCTTTCATGGCAAATTCTTTAAACTCCTTCATCATTCCCATAACTTATTTCTCCTATTTTATTAATAATCGGTTCAATTTAAAAAAGATTAAAGAATATCGATAGAATAACTTATTTAGAATTGATAATAACTTGATTTTATC
>DAOWAH010000416.1 GCA_030634675.1 Fidelibacterota bacterium | reverse complement strand
CCCTCAAACACAGTTGAGTCCACAATTCCCTTCACATTATTATTACCAAGTTTGGTCTTAGTCTGACCTTCGAATTGCGGCTCCGGAACCTTAACCGAAATAATGGCCGTTAACCCTTCACGGAAATCTTCGCCGCTTAATGTCAGGGAGTCACCTTTTTTAGCCTTAATCAAATTATTACGGGAGGCATAGGTGTTCAATCCTCTGGTAAGCGCTGAGCGAAAACCGGATAGGTGGGTTCCACCTTCGATGGTATTAATATTATTAACAAAACTGTGCAGGTTTTCGGTGTAGCTATCGTTATATCGTAGGGCAACTTCAACCGGAATTTCTCCATCAAGCCTGGTAACCGTGATAATTTTAGTGTGCAGGGGGTGGGTAGTCCCATCGAGAAATTTCACAAAATCACTGAGTCCGCCCTGGTACTTGAAAACGTCGCCAATTTCTTCATCGGCGCGCTGGTCCTGTAATATTATTTCAAGATTGCTGTTCAGATAGGCCAGTTCTCTGAGCCGGTCAGCAACGATCGAATACTCAAAGTCCGTTATGCTGAAAATCTCGGCGTCCGGGTGGAAGGTAATTTTGGTGCCGGTGTGCTTGGTCTTGCCGGTAATTTCCAATTTAGATACTGCACGGCCTCTGACATATTCCTGGCGATATATTTTTCCATCCCGATAAACTTCCGCAATTAAAATGTCCGAAAGGGCGTTTACCACCGAAACACCAACGCCGTGCAGACCTCCGGAAACCTTATACGACCCTTTGTCAAATTTTCCGCCGGCATGCAAAACCGTCATAACAACTTCAAGCGCCGGTTTCTTCTCGCCTTTATGAATATCAACTGGTATGCCGCGACCGTTATCTTCTACGCTGATCATACGATCTTTGGTCAGCGTAACTGTAATCTTGTCACAATATCCAGCCATTGCTTCGTCGATACTGTTGTCTACAACTTCATAAATCAAATGGTGTAGGCCACGTTTCCCGAGATCGCCAATATACATAGCCGGACGACGGCGAACAGCTTCAAGGCCCTTTAAAACCTGTATTTTTTCCGCGCTGTATTTATTTTCGTTAGGTTTCTGCTGTGTCATATAAAACGAATATCCCTTATGGTTTGCTTACCTAATGCTTTATTTAATCTTTCAATAATTAAAGCTTTCTTGAATAATAATTCCTGGCGCCAGGCTGGCGTTGCCGCCCTGATAACCAGTATACCATGCTCCACTTTTTCAGCGGCAGTATTGCTGGCAATGGTGGGGCCTACTATTTCAGCCCAAGACTGAAGCGCTTTTTGCTGATTGATACCTGTCGTGAGACCGGCATTATCCAGCAAGGAGTTAAGAACGCTTTTCAAACTTTGGGACATTAATTGTTCCCCAGATGATAGGATTTATCTTCGGCGCCTGACAAATCAATGCCACGTTTCTTTAAATCAACTAAGTCTGTTCCGGTAATGATGGTTTGAATGCCTTTTCCCAGCGCTGATAACACCTGGTCGCTGCGCTTAAAATCTAGTTTTGCGAATAAGTCGTCTAACAAAATGGTCGGTGCCATGCCGGTGTTATTCCGGATATACAGAGCTTCAGCCATTTTAATTAATACCAGGGATAATTTATGCTCTCCCTGGGATCCAAATTTACGAAGATCCTCGCTATTAAACCTGATTTCATATTGATCACGGTGGGGTCCGACGCTGGTCGTATTTCTGCGACAATCACTTTTCAGACTTTCTTCCATTTCTTTGCGATGTTCCGATAGTGATAAAACTGCTTCAGGGTAAAGTCTGATCTCAATTTTGGTTGTATT
>DAOWAH010000372.1 GCA_030634675.1 Fidelibacterota bacterium | reverse complement strand
CGCGGACCAGATGGTTGAGATTGTGATGAATTCACCGATTGGAATCACCATTACCGAAAGGGTATATGGTTTCAGCCACCCCAATTACCAGGATTTCGTGATTAGTCATTACCAGGTCGTTAATACTGGTGAAGCTGATGAGTATGCCGGAGTTGACCTACCGGGCCAGACCTTAGATGATTTCTATTTTGCCGATGCCCGCGGGTACAATCCTGGTAGTGAATTACCAGGTGACTATTGCGCCGGCAGCTATAGTTACTGGGGTGATTATTATGGCGACGAACCGGGAGAAGAATTGAAGTTGTGTTACGGTTGGGATGGTAACGATCCGAAAAATGAGGCTCAATGTGGTGACGATGAAGGGAATCCTAATCCTACAAACGGTGCGTTTACTTCACCTCAGTACTGTGGGCATGGACTTATTCATGCTGATAGAGGACCGCACGACCGTACCCATGATGTAAACCAACCAATTTCATTAAACAGAATTAATAATAGAACAGTCGATCAAACCTCTGATAGCGATTTATTCGATGCCATATCAGATACTAACAATTCGATAACCCCTGTTGATCCAACGCAAGATCCATCGGTTGTACAATCACCAATTTTATTTATGGGTTATGGTCCTTATACATTGGATTTTGGTGATACGCTAAACTTTGTATTCTTCAGAGGTGCCAGTGGTATTTCCACTGAGCAGTGTGATAGTATTGGATATTCGTGGAAAAACGGCGAAGTAACTGACGCAGAGAAAAATATCGTTCTCCGAACTGGGCTTGATAGTCTAAAAATCGCGATGACTCACGCCATCGATCTGTGGGAAAATGATCTTCAAATTCCGGGTGGTGCAAATTTAATACCGCCGGATACTATTGAACTACAAAGTGGACCAGGTCGGGTTTATATAAATTGGAGCGCTGTTGAAAATGCGCAGGGATATAATGTATATCGCGGAATCGGCAAACAGGACTCGGTTCGGTTTTCACTAATTGTACAAGGTATAGATTCCTTACATTATACGGACCTGGATGTCAAAAAAGGTTTTGATTATTATTACAATATTACAGCAGTAGATATCAATAGTGTCGAAAGTAGTCGCTACTGGTTGCGAACTACCCGTCGATCAGTGGTACCAACAACTGCGCTTGGAAGAAGTACCATGGATGATATCCGGGTAGTTCCGAATCCTTTTGTATGGAATCAGGATGGAAACTATACCGGCTACCCAAACAAGATTCTCTTTGCCGGCTTACCAGGTCCTTGTGAAATCAATATTTTTACAATTTCAGGTGATTTGGTTAAAAAGATCATTCACTATGAAGAAACCGGTCTCCAGGATTGGGATCAAATCACTGAATATAATCAATATATCGCCAGTGGCATCTATGTCTATCATGTTAGAAGACTCTCTGGTAAAGGTGAAAAAACCGGAAAATTTATCATAATTCGATAGTGGATCAGATTCAATGAGCTTAATAATTGATGCATTAAACTCGAGGAGCAGATAATGATTGCTCGTTTTTATGGAATTAAAAAACTGTTTTTTTCTGGTGCGCTGCTACCCATAATCCTATTTGCGCAGGGCTCAGAAGCGGAATTTGTTTCGGTCGAAGGATTTGAAAAAGTGGCTCAGACCGGTTATCAATTTTTAAAGATTGGTGTGGGCACCCGGGCAACCGGAATGGGGGATGCCGCAACAACTATCTCTGGTGATGCAGATAATGTATTCTGGAATCCCGCCGGCATTGCTGATATCGATGGTAGTGCTATCTTTTTTGGGTACACGACTTGGTTTGCAGATATTAAGCATATGGCCTTCTCAGCGACTTGGAATGCTGGTAAACTGGGTGTATTCGGACTAAATGCTGTGAGCATGGATTACGGTACTATCGAAGGCACAGTAATCAACGGGCAAAACAATATCGGCTATGATGACATTGGAAATATTGAACCGGTTGAATATGCAATCGGAATCAGTTATGCCCGTGGATTCACTGATAAATTCTCGCTGGGGGGAACTGCAAAATATTGTGCTCAAGATTTGGTTGAGAAGAGTTCCAATGTTATAGCATTCGATTTTGGAACACTCTACAATACAGGCTGGAAGGATTTAACGATTGGCATGTCGCTGCAGCATT
>DAOWAH010000429.1 GCA_030634675.1 Fidelibacterota bacterium | reverse complement strand
CTGCCACAAATCCAAAAATATATTGTGCCGGATAAAGATGGCGGTAACCTGATAAATCTCCTGAATCTGAACAGCCGGGAAGGGGGAGCAAAATGAAGAAGTTCTTAATTGCCCTGATAGTAATTGTATTGTTGATCCTGTTAACCGGAATCTTTACGATCGACGAAAAAGAGCAGGTAGTAATCCTGCAATTTGGCAAACCTGTGCGAACTATCCAAACACCTGGACTTCATTTGAAAATACCGTATCCGATTCAGGAATTGGTAGTCTTTGATGACCGTTTACTGGAATACGATTCCCCACCGGAAGAAGTTTTAAGCAGAGATAAAAAGACGCTGATTGTCGATAATTATGTGCGCTGGAGAATTGTCGAACCGTTACTGTTCCTGCAAACCGTACAGGCGATCCCCACGGCCCTGACGCGCTTGGATGATATTGTCTATTCCGAGTTACGTCGGGAACTCGGTACTCATGATATGTCGGAAATCATTACCGAGAACCGGGAATTGATCATGGAAGTTGTAACCCATAAAAGTAATGAAGCCACCGCCACCTATGGAATTGAAGTTATTGATGTTCGCATTCGCCGGGTAGATCTACCGCCTGAGAATGAAGCATCGATCTATGCCCGTATGGATGCGGAACGCAAACGCCAGGCTAACAAATTCCGGTCGGAAGGTGAAGAAGAGGCCAAGAAAATTCGTGCGGTCACTGACAAGGATCGGACCATCATTCTGGCTGAGGCCTACAAACAATCTGAAGAAATCCGTGGTATAGGTGATGCTAAAGCTATTGAAATCTACGCCGGTGCTTACTCAGCCGATCCTGATTTTTATGAATATGTACGGACATTGGAAGCCCTAAAGACAATATTGGATGATAAAACAACGGTAGTTTTACCCGCCGATTCAAAATTGTTTAAATTGCTGGTGACTGGTAAATAAACAAAGGAAATCCCAACTTAAAAGGATGTAATCCCCAGCCGGGGATTACATCCTTACATTATTATTAGATAATAGGTATTAAACACCAGGGCAGCCTCCTGCGCCATAGTAACTAAGGCTACTGGCTTCGCCGGAGCGGCTACGCCAAGGCGAACGGCGGCCGAGAGCTCTGGATCATTTTTTCCGAGGACCTGTCCACCGTAGCTCTAAGAGCGTAGGTGGGAAGCCTCGGGTAATTAACCCAAGCCCTATTGTCTGCCGTAGTCCCGATATCTATCGGGACGAAGGTGGATAAAAATATTCAGGAAGTAAGATGGAAAAAATATTTCGGTCAACAACTATTCTCGGTGTCCGAACCAGAGGTACCGTTGCTATTGGAGGTGATGGACAAGTAACCTTCGGTGATATGGCGCTGAAGCAAAAAGCCGTAAAAGTACGTAGATTTGAGCAGGAGACCGGGGAGGTCCTGGGTGGTTTTGCCGGAGCGGCGGCCGATGCCCTGACGCTTTTCGATAAATTCGAAAAGAAATTGGATGAATTTGGTGGTGATTTACAACGCGCGGTAGTGGAACTGGCCAAAGATTGGCGCACCGATAAATATCTGCGTCACCTGGATGCCCTGCTGGCCCTGATGGATAAAAGGAGCAGTTTTATCGTGTCCGGAGACGGTAATGTGATTGAGCCGGATGGACCAATCATTGCCATCGGATCCGGCGGTGGCTTTGCCCAGTCGGCAGCTACAGCCTTTCTGAAAAGCACCAAATTGCCAGCCCAACAAATCGTG
>DAOWAH010000391.1 GCA_030634675.1 Fidelibacterota bacterium | reverse complement strand
GTAAGAATATTTCCACCGGTCTGACGCGCTCGGTTGAAACCGATGAGCCTTTCCCAATCAGCCTGCCGGCTGGTGAGTGGAAATTCCTGGGTAATCCGTTTGATTTTGAAATTCCATTACTGAATGTTTATGATCAGGATAGTGTTTCCATGGCGGGTAACGCGAATTTCCAGACCTATGACGGTGGCTGGGTAACCGCAACCAAACTAGAACCCTGGAGCGGGTATATTTACAAATCAGCTTCAGGTGGACAGTTGTTTATCAATCCGCGAAAAACGAATGGTGGGACAGCCAAGGTTGTGGATAATAGTATTGCCTTCCTGGACGACGATGAATGGCTGATTGACATTACTGCTCTGAATGGCCATGCCCGCGACCTGCGTAACCAGGTTGGAGTACTCCACCGGGCTCAGGATACCTACGATCCACTGGACAGCTTCGAACCACCTCTGCTACCCGGCGGTATATCCCTGCGAATCGACAACCGTGATTGGCCTGCCAACAGTGATATCTACACTACCGACATCAAGTCCGTCAATCCCGAAGGCAGCTTCTGGGATATGGAAGTGGTGGCTTCGAATGTGAAATACAATGTCAACTTGTCTTTTGCCGGTCTTGAAGACCTGCCAGAGGAATACGACATATTCCTGATCGATAAATCGATTGGTACCGCCCAGAATCTCCGTGGCCGTCCCGATTATTACTACGCCATCAGTAGCGCTAAAAGCACCCGTAATCTACGCCTGGTAGCCGGTACCCGGGACTTTGTGAACGCCAATAATGCTGGTGTGGCGCTCTATCCCGAATCCTACCGCCTCAGCCAGAACTTCCCCAACCCGTTCAATCCCAAGACTACTATTCTGGTATCAATAGAGGATGACGCTTTGGTCGATCTAGTGATTTACAACCTCCTGGGCGAGGTGGTATCCACGCTGGCCCGCGAAGAATATCTGCCCGCTGGTTATTATAACTATATATGGGCCGGTAAGAACGATCATGGTCAACGGGTTGCCAGTGGGATTTACTTATACGTTAGTCGCATTAAATCGCCCAGCGGTAAAATGCTGCTGCATTCGACCAGGAAAATGATTCTGGTGAAATAATCTGAATTATCCGATTCTGACAAAGGGCGGTTTATCCCGCCCTTTGTTTTTTTATCCGCCTTTGCAGAATACGCCGGGCACGCCCGGGGATGAAAGTGGCGGATAACCGCGGCGTAGCTTTTTGAGCGAAGCCGAGTAAATAAATAGGACCATAGATTTACTCGTGGGGATCCATTGAGGGGTCGAGAATAAATTGTCACGACCTGCTGTGGTTATTTGGGCTGGTTATGTTAAATTTGGATCAACGATAATTATTAAAATTAATTAATGGGGCGCGCTGTGAAACAATCCGCTAAAAATTCACTGATTACTTTAATTATTCCATTCATTTTGTTTTCCCACATAAGTCTGGCCGCCGAATTTGGTAAAATCACCCTTCCCCTCGGTAAAGTTGAAGTACTGTCGGCCGGTTCCGAAGACTGGTCCCGCGCTATGCCCCGCCAGGCCCTCAATGTAAATGACCAGATTCGTACCGCTGCCAAGTCCCGCTGTGAGATTACCCTCACCGGCGGGGGAAAGGTACGGATTGGAGAAAATTCCGAACTGGTCCTGACTGAAGCCAATGTAAAACCCATGGTAAAGAATTTTAATGCTACTCTGAAAAAAGGCAATGCCTGGGTTTCAGCCAAGGCGGCCTTCGGAGAAAAGAAAAATGTTTCCATTCGTACTCCTACCGCTGTTGCCGCTATCCGTGGTACCGTCTATCGTACCACGGCTGGTGAAGATGAAAGTTCGGTGCTGGTTTATGAAGGCAAGGTCGATGTGAATCAACCAACGAATATGGAGCAGGAACAACAGGAAACCAAGCCCGGTGGTAAGCCCAAGTTCAAATTGGGTCCGGT
>DAOWAH010000367.1 GCA_030634675.1 Fidelibacterota bacterium | reverse complement strand
TTGCCTCAAAAATTGCGATGGAGGCGGCAACTCAATGTGTTCAGATATTTGGTGCTTATGGCTACATGTGCGAGTATGGTGTTGAGCGATTAATGCGCGATGCTAAAATAACCCAGATTTATGAAGGTACATCAGAAATACAGCAATCGGTAATTGCGCGGGAATTATTAAAAGAGTAATACCATTGGCTGCAATATGATTAATTCGATAATAACAAATTCCCGGTAGCGGGACGGAGGCATTAATGTCAATTTTTGAGAAATTATCCGAAAAAGGTCACGAACAAATTGTCTTTTGCAATGATCCGGATTCAGGTTTAAAAGCTATCATTGCAATTCATGATACCAATATCGGTCCTGCTTTAGGTGGTTGTCGGATGTGGAATTACAAATCCGAGCAGGATGCTCTGCGGGATGTATTGCGATTGTCGCGCGGAATGAGCTATAAAGCAGCCGTGGCCGGATTAAACCTTGGTGGCGGTAAATCGGTAATCATTGGTGATGCAAAAAAAGAAAAATCAGAATTATTATTCCGGTCTTTTGGTCGTTTTGTAGAGGGTTTGGCTGGCCGTTATATTACCTCCGAGGATGTTGGAACCAGCGTAAAGGATATGGAATGGGTCCGCATGGAAACCAAATATGTAACCGGTATATCACGGGCATTGGGCGGTAGTGGTGATCCTTCCCCGGTTACCGCTTTTGGAACCTATATGGGGATGAAGGCCGCTGTAAAATATAAATTGGGACTCGACAATCTTTCAGGATTAAAAGTATCGGTGCAGGGAGTCGGCCATGTGGGTTATTATCTCTGCAAGCATCTTTATGAAGAAGGGGCGGAAATCTTTGCTACTGATATTGATCAGGATACCCTTCAAAAAGTGGTCAATGAATTTGGTGTTAAAGAAGTGGGCGTCGATGATATCTATGGGTTGGATGTTGATATTTATGCTCCCTGTGCTCTGGGCGCCACGATCAATGATGACACTATTCCGAAGTTGAAGGCTGTGATCATAGCCGGTGCTGCTAACAACCAATTGGAATCTGAGTCTAAACATGGACAAGCCATCCGTAAGTCTGGAATTTTATATGCTCCGGATTACGCGATTAATGCCGGTGGTCTGATAAATGTGGCCAATGAGATGGAACGGTATAACCGGGAACGGGCTTTTATGCAAGCCGAAGGTATTTATGACACTTTAATGACTATCTTTTCTCTGGCTGACAAGGAAGATGTGCCAACCAATGTGGCTGCGGACCAAGTGGCGACGCAGCGTGTTAAAAGCTTGAGTAAACTAAAGAGTATTTACCTCACCCGAAAAAACCCAATGATTAAACGTGACGCTTGGTAAAATCCATCCTCGTCGGCAAGGCCGGGAGGGCATACTAAAGGCTCTTTATGCCTTGGAATTAAGTAATGATCCGCCCAAAAAGATCCTTGCCGACCTTTTTAGGCGAGAGCACTTTGATGATAATACACAACGCTTTGTAATGAACCTGTTTAATAATTCTGTGAAATATAAAAATTGGTGTGAGGAACAGATTTCTATTCATCTCGTTAATTGGAATATTGATCGGGTCGCCCTGCTGGATCGTCTGATTCTGCAGATGGCAATCAGTGAAATCTATTTTCTGGATGATGTTCCACCTAAAGTATCGATCAGTGAGGCGATCGAGATTGCAAAAGTATATAGCACTGATGAAAGCTCCAGTTTCGTGAATGGTATCCTGGATGCCGTATATAAAGCCAAAATAAAAACGGAAAAGACCCGACCAAACAATAAAATATAACCGTGAATGATGTAATTTTATTCCGGTTAAAATCATAGAATATTTACATTATGTCGAACTCATTAATTACAAGACTTTTTAGCACCAAATCAGGTAGAATTATTAAATCTTTACTCCCGATTGTTGAAGAAATAAACAATTTCACGACTCGGTTGACTGATAAGAGTGATGCTGATTTGGTAGAACGTACCCACGAAATACGCTCGATAATAGTTTCTACCAGAGAAGCCGCTGAAATTGAAGCAGCCGAAATGGATAAGGATGAAGCTAAGAAATTTATCCAACGTGCCGAACAAGCTAAACTGGATGAATTCGTGCCGGAAGCATTTGCTATGGTAAAGGAAACCTGCCGGCGAATGGTTGGTCAGTCCTGGAAAGTTGTTGGCCAAGATATGACTTGGGATATGATACCC
>DAOWAH010000066.1 GCA_030634675.1 Fidelibacterota bacterium | reverse complement strand
CCATCCGGAATTTTCACCGCTGAGGCCTTTAGTTCGCTGCGCCGGCTTTACCGGAGTCTCAAAGATACAACAGCGGTAGTACAAACGTATATTGAGTTTATTAATTATCTTGAACGGGAGTCCAAGTTGAATCCGGGTGATCTAAATGGATATGCCTGGCGGATGACTCAGTTGGAACAAAATCTGAAAGATGCTTTAGTTAAAATCCGTCAGGCAGTGGAGCTCGTTGTTGATGAATCCGCTGACAATAAAGCAGGACTGATGGATACCGAAGCAGAAGTATTGTGGAAACTGGATCGCATCGAAGAAGCTGTTGCAGTGATTAATAAATGTATCGAATTACAACCTGAGGATGATTATTTTAAAGAGCAGAAGGAAAAATTTCTGAAGGGCTGAGAATCATTTGATTCGATTCCTTGAGGTAGATGCCATTGCTGGGAGGGAGGGCATCTATTTTTTCTAGAATGATCTCTAGTATTGCGTATCAGGGACTATCTGCGTAGGCGGGTAAATAATTGAGTTTTACTTCTTTTTTGATTCCAAGGCCGGATCGTCGTAACGCGGTAGATCATCATTAAACTCGAGCCAGCCAACATGGGTGTCAAAAAAGACATGCACCTGAGGTTGACGGTCGATTGGATCAATCATATTCGATAGGGTTAGGTGAGTCTCCCCCGGCCATTTGGTAGACCGAAACAGAATATGACTACCGCAGTTTGTACAAAACCCTCGTTTCGATTCTTGCGATGAATGATACCAAGTCAGTTTTTCCTCACCCTGGATAAATTTGAATTGGTCGGTTTCCACACCAAACCAGGTCACAAAGGCAGCGCCGTGCGAACGGCGGCAGAGTGTGCAGTGGCAGTGGGCGCACCATTTGGTGGGTAGGGTCACTTCAAATTTCACAGTGCCGCATAAACATTCCCCGCGATTTGATTTTTTCTTCATTTTTCAAACCTCATGTAAAGGTATAATTACCTGACAGATGTCATCAACCTGTTATTAAATACTAAACCAGATTGGATTGGTCAGACATTTCTTTCCGGTAGCGGTAGTCAACTCAGCCCTGATATACCCCGGCTCCGCCAACCTTTGTTCCGTTAGCCTGATTTTATCTGAATACGAATCATTCGACCAGCTTTCGGAATGAATTATCGTTTCGGATCGTGCGCCGATCTTACCCTGGTAAATCCGGATCTGATCAAGCTTTCCGAATTCTGGTGAGGACCGGCAGTCAAGCTCAAGCGCAAATTCAGCAGCCGGTGAGCTGTCACCAGGGAGAAAAACACCATCAGTGCTATTGGCGGTCAGAGTAACAGTGGGACCATTGCTGACGATACAGCTACCGTGACGAAGCCGGGTAATCAGTTTTTCAGGCGTTAATTTACCATTCCGTAACACCCCGGTTCGCCATTGTCCTAAAATCTGATTACGGTGGTGATGGGTTGATAGCATTGGAATTTTGATCTGATGAAAATGATTAAAGTTACCGTGAGCATCATTGCCGGCATAAATGAAGCAGCGCTTACCCATTAGCAATATTGTTACCCAACTATCGATCATATCTGAGGTTAAATTACCGTTGATGACCTGAAGACCGGTAAGACCGGGTAACTGCAGGTCAGCGGATTCCCAGCGTACCCGGTTTAACAGCAATGTTTGAAGAAAAGGAGGGCTCATAAAGGGATGAGCGGCAATCGCCAGGGCGTTTTTATCCAAAATATTGAGAACTTCGGTGACGCTATGTTCCGACCTGGTATGTAACCATTGCTCGGCGCTATCGCCGGAACCCGGGATGAAATCCGGATGATTGTATATGAGAAAATGTACATTCTTTCCTTTAGTATTTCGAATGGTCACTTCCTCAGCGGGAATCAATACCGGTCCAGGGGAAGTATTGATTTCAGCGATTTCCCGGCGGGACTTGAACCATTTTTTAAGGTCAGGATCATTATCTTTCCAACTGCCATTTTCGTTATCCAGATCGTAGGAATGGTCGCTGATCGCCACGAAGTTCAGCCCCAGAGCTTCCGCTGTTGCCTTAGTAGCTTTCAACGGCGCACCATACTCCACGAAGTCTTCAGTATAAGCACTGTGATAATGTAGGTCGCCCCAGAAATAATCGTCTGATCCCGGTAGGGGATCGTCAGCCAGTCTGGTAACCAGGGGAAAAGCAGGGGAGGTGGAAATATTATGATTCCGGGCGGTTTTTATCCGGCCATCAATTTCGTAAAGGAAGTCCACCATGATTCGGATTTGACCGGATAGGTCGCCGGTGTCGATTTCCACAATATCCTCGAACCAGGCGTTTGACAGAACCTGACTGTAGTTTTTTTCTCCGTCGCGCTGCTGATCCCGGTCATCGATTAATGTGAAGCCAATTTTATGCAAAGTAATCGGGAAATGATGGGCATCTTTGATGAGAATTGTGACTGGTAATTTTTGGCCAGGATTCAAGCGATAGGGAGCATCGGCTAGAATTTCCGGTTCGCGTTTGAAATAGCGGCTGAACGGAAAAAAACGAAAACGGTAATGCATCTCAAAGTAACCGAAAACGATTAGTCCAACCACAGTCAGCAAAGCTACGGGTATTTCCAGTGCAGGTAGGTCAACCATCGTTAGATTTACCATCGGTTACAGCGCTGAGTCAAGTAACCAGTGGAAAAATAATTTTTCTTCAATGATTTTCGATAAATAGTGACTACTCTATTTCAGATAACAGGATCGAATTGAACATCAATTTATACGAGACACTGGTCGAAGCCCGGAATTGAGGATTGAAAGCGAACAGAACCAGTTGCCCCTGGCCTTTTTTTAGCCAGACGATTCCGGCTTTGTTACCCATTTTTTCTTCATTCTCACAATATCCACTTAACAGAATATCAGTTTCCGGGAACTTTCCGATGACCCGGCGATCCATATCAAAATTGGGAAAGGAAGTTGAAAAAACCGGATTCCCGCGTGAGAAAACACCGATTTCCGATTCCATTCCCAAGGTAATTGGATGATCCTCAAGTAGCAGGATTTTAACCAACGAACCAGGGCAGTACAATCCGGCTTTGCGCACTTTTTCAGATATATCCTTAAACGGGAGCTGGAATTCTTCAACCTCATCCTTGCCGCGCTTGATTTCAAGTTGGCCGGTGAATAACTTGGTGGAACGACCCCAGGCGATGATGATGCCACCACCATCGAGGAAAGTCATGAGCTTGACCTGGCCTTCATCACCGATCCCTTTGGTAAATTCCGGCGGATAGGCACTGATAAAATACTCATCGTCGGATTTATATTTACCTTTTTCCAAAACCGATTTATTCTCATTAGGAAAAACGACCACATCGTATTTTTTTGCAAAATCAGTTTTTTCGAAGTCACCGGGACGCACGACCTGGTAGGGTAAACCATAGGTATCAAACACATAGCGGGTCCAACCGGCGTCCATATCATGGAAATAACTCTCAACCAGGGCAATTCGTGGTATTTCAAGTGTTGTGGCTTTTACACTTTTCGATTTCTCAATAAATGTGGGCGCTACTTCCAGTCCATCAAACAGCTCCGCTAGTTTGGTTTTTTTCTTTTTATCCCAGTAGATTAAAAAACTACCTTTGGGAATTGTCAGATCATCGAAATTGGTAGATTCCAGCAATCGATCCACTTTCAAACCGGCTTTTTTGGCTTTGAAAGCCGCCCGGTAACTTTCATTGTAATTGGCAGTCAGCAGGGCGGCCCAAAATTCACCGGGATCATCTGATTTAAGATTAAAGGGAGCAGTGATTATTCTCATTTCCGGTTGCTGAGCCGGTAGATCATTTATTTCAATTGCTGTTACGCCTTTATGGAGGGGCAGGGACCAACTGGTGATATCATAGGGCTTAATGATCTTTCCGCCGGGGGTATAATGGCGGACCGGAAAAACCTGGGCTTCCATAACCTCCTTGATAAAAGGCCGATAGGGCTGAGCCAGGGGGATAATCAGATCACCTTCCTGATACACCCGGTTAGCGGATATGAAAGAGTGCGTCAGTTCAAAGACGGATATCCCGTGTTCCTCAAGCAGATTCACCAGATTAACAAATTCACTGGCATCGTGTTGTTCCTGGGGAAGGATATAGTAATAGGGCGGCTGTGATTTACCCCGGTCGACTTCCTGGCGGCAATGGGTGTTGCGAAATGCCAGGATTTCCCGTCGGTGCAGGGCGGAAGTTTTTAGCAGCGACATGGTAGAAACAATTTCATATTCAACGATATCACTGAGTTTCCACCAGCCACCGGGCCAGGGCAGCGGCATATTAATACTTTTTTTATATTCCGATAACCCTTTCCCGTAAGCAGCAAGTTCGGTTGGTTCGACAAAGATCGGTGTAGCATATTTCACACTGGCCGCTTCGGTCAGGAGACCGACCACCCCTTTCCAGTTGCAGGTTTCGGTGGAGCCGGGCCAGTAGTCATCAAACAAGTAATGCTGTGATATCCCAGCCAGACCGGCTTCAGTCATATCGGTGGCCAGGTTGGAGCCCAGGACCCAGGTCCAGTTCCATAGACTTTCATTCACGTTTTCGGCAATCGGATCGTGCATCGGAGGAACAAAATAGCGCGGCCCCCGTGATCCCATCTGGTGTTTTTCAACCATTATCTGGGGATACCATTCGGTGTTATAAAGTCTGGCTATCGCTTTGGTGTCCGATTGGGTCAGGGTCACAAAATCACGGTTATTATCATGCCCAACATATTTATGATAAATGCCCGGCATCGAACTGCCTTCATATTTTGTACCCTTATATTTTTTATAATGATTGACTACCATGTCCATACCATCGGGATTGTGGCAGGGAACCATCATGAAGACCACCTTGTCCAGCCAGTCCAGAACCTGGGGATCAGCGGTGGTTATTAAGTTATAGGCAATAATTGGGGCGGACTGGGAAGGACCCACCTCACCCGAATGCATGGAGAGAGCGGCCATAAAAAATACTTTACCATTTTTCAACAGGACTTCGCGCTGGTCATTTGGAATTTCCGGATCCAATGCCAGTTGTCGATTAATGTCCCGCAGATTTTCCAGATTATTAATATTCTCTGCTGATGAGAAGAAGGCGCAATACATTTTGCGGCCTTGGGGTGACTCACCGATTTCCCGTAAATCTAACCGGGGAGATTCAGCAGCGAGCTTCGTTAAATACGTAATCAATTCTTCGTAGTCCAGCAGCATCCGGTCTGACCCGGGCTGAAATCCGAAATACTGGCTGGGTGAAATAACCTCAGCGTTAGCCGGAACCGTGCTCAGATACAACAATACCAGTAAAACGCTGAAAAAAGAGATATGATAATTGGGTTTGGAAATAGACTTTTTCATGACAATTGCATCCTGTATTTGATTACCGCTAACAATTACCTCCCGCTGGTTTAAATCATTGTAAAAATTAGGGTATTCTATTCCGGTTTCCATCAGAAAATATTTTCTAATTTTCATATGGAGCCCCACGATTTCAGCCTTATACGCCGCCTGCCCGCCGAAACAAAGTGCAGGCTGGGGCTGTCTTTCTGAGCTGCACAGAGGGCAGCTGAGAATTACTGGTTTTTGCTTTGTGCTCAACCTTTGTTTGAGATACATCCATACCTGTCCGCCATCCTGACTTGTCGGGAGGAGACGAGTAAATTATTCGTTCGGACCATTTCCAATTAATTCAATTAATCTGACCGGATTGCTCCGTAATTTTGCCCCCATGAAAATCATTGCTATTGAACCAAATAGTGCGGGAGCCGAATTAGAACTGCAACCCGGTGACAATCTGAAGGCTATTGATGGGAAAAAAGTTCGGGATATTATCGATTATCGCTTCCGGATTGCCACAGAGGAAGTAGTTCTGCGAATCGAGCGTGGTGATGATCTGATCGAGTATGAGTTGGAGAAAGATTACGATGATGATCTGGGTCTGACTTTTGAAGATCTGAAGATCAGGAAATGCGCCAATGATTGCATTTTCTGTTTTGTCGATCAAAATCCAAAGGGCATGCGGGAAGCCCTGTATTTCCGGGATGGTGATTACCGGTTGTCTTTTCTCCACGGTCATTTTGTAACCCTGACCAACCTGGGCCGAGTCGAGCTGCGGCGGGTGGTGGAGCAGCGGCTGTCGCCCCTGTATATTTCGGTCCACGTTACCGATCCGGACAAGCGGCTGGAAATGTTCTTGTATGGCAAGGATGACAAGCTGCTGGACAAGCTGGAGTACCTGACTTCCAACGGGATCGATCTCCATACCCAGATCGTCCTGTGTCCCGGCTGGAACGATGGGGAATTCCTGGAACGAACAGTGGCTGACCTGCATCGTTTTTTACCAGGAATTTTATCGGTGGCCATTGTACCGGTGGGACTCACCAAGCATCGCGAAGGGTTACCCTTCATCCCGGCTGTGGATGAAGCTTATGCCCGCGATTTTATTCCACTGGCGTACGACCTGGACCGGCGGTACCGCGATCCAGACGGAAAGAGGCTGGTATTTCTCAGTGATGAATGGTTCATCCGGGCCGCTATCGACCTGCCGGAGTTGGATTACTACGGTGATTTTGCTCAGGTCGAAAATGGTGTGGGGCAGGTGCGCTACTTTTTTAATCAATGGTCGGATGAAATCAGGCGGGTCGACACAGATCTACACGACCCGATTAGAATCACCATCGGTTCGGGTAAATTGATTGAACCAATCTTCCGGGATCAATTCATTCCGGAATTGAATTTGATCGAAAATCTGACAGTGGAGTATATACCAATCATCAATAAATTTTACGGTGATTCGGTTCAAGTAACCGGCCTGTTGACGGGACAGGATATCGTAGCGCAATTAAAGGGTCGTGATTTAGGAAAAATGGTCATCTTCAGTGAACGAATTTTGAGTGAAACCGGCGTTGTGACTTTGGACGATGTGGATTTAGCGACGATGTCCGACCAATTGAGTGTTCCTGTCAAAGTTGTTAATGACTCACCTGTGGATTTTTTTGAGGTGCTCAGCAATGGTTAGACCGGTAATCGCGATTGTCGGCCGGCCTAACGTGGGCAAATCGACCCTGTTTAATCGGTTATTACGGGAGCGCCGTGCAATCGTTGACGCCCAGGAAGGGATCACCAGGGACCGGGTATACGGTGACGTCGAGTGGAATAACCATTACCTGACTTTCGTCGATACGGGTGGTTATATCCCGGCCGATATGGATATTTTTAATGCCGCCGTACGCAAACAAGCCCAGGTAGCGATCAGTGAAGCGGACCTGGTTATCTTGATGGTGGATGGCCGGGAAGCGCCCACCGCCAGTGATATAACTTTAGCCCAGTTTGTCCGGGAAACGGGGAAACCCAGTTTGTTAGTGGTGAATAAATGCGATTTCTTACAGCAGGATCAGCAGATTCACCAGTTCCACGAGTTGGGTCTCGAGCATCTGGTGCCCATTTCGGCTCTCAGCGGTCGTCTCACTGGTGATATGCTGGATGCGGTGATCAAAAGATTGAATCTGGAGCAAACCGGTCGTGGGGACAATGCCGCCGATACTGATTTGCGACTGGCAATCGTCGGTATG
>DAOWAH010000386.1 GCA_030634675.1 Fidelibacterota bacterium | reverse complement strand
GGGCAGGGTAGTTAATCCCAGTCCCACCATAATCAACACTACAGCAGGTTTGGTCAGCGATTTAAAACGCATAAGTGACTCCAATCTCAATTCTTCTTGGATTTGAATAATGGTTTTCGTTGCGGAACCAGTCTTCTATGGTATTGAATATTTCCGCTGGGTTGGTTTTGTTGGCTCGGGTGATTTCAATCGTTTTATCAGCGACGCCGGAATCATCGTACACGGTGGTCTGGTTTAAATGATCGAATAAATTGAAAACCCGTAAAAAGATCGTCAGATTATTTCCGAATAGCGGTGGACGATAATAGGAGCGGAAATCAACATTCCAGGTGGCCGGTTTCATGGCTGAATTCTGTACCAGTGATGAAATGTCCTGGACCGACTCCGGTGTGTAGGGTAAACCGGACCCGAATTGGCCAATCGCGCTGCCACCAAAATATTTAGCTGTATAGGACATAGACACGTTCACTGTGTGACGCTGGTCCCAGTCCAGCGGGATCATCTGCACTTCCGGTAATTGTCCGCCGGCAATCGCATCCCGGGCATCATCTGGATCAGAAGCGCTACCCCGGGCAATCTGGAAGGTGTAATCGAAATTCCCGGACCAGCCGGAACGATCTTGCATGGACAGCGAAAATACGATCCCCCGGATATAGGCAAAGTCGGAATTCTCCAGCCGACTGTAAGAAGCCGAACCGCCGAACATCTTGATCTGTTCCGCCTGGGTCCCGGTCAAGTCGCGGATATCACGGAAATAGGCGGTGATATCCAGCGAAAGGTTGTTGGATATCTGTTGCTGGAGACCCAGTTCACCACTTACGGTTTTTTCCGGCCGGAGATCGGCATTGCCAACCACCCCGACGTTTCCGGTGCCCTGATCCAAGTCGTAATCAGGATTTTGATATAACAATTCAAAACGGGGTATCTGGAAAAAGTGCCCATAAGAAAAATGAATCACGCCCTTATCGGTAAACGGAAATGATAAACCCAATCGGGGGCTGAATTTCCATTTGGCGCTGGTATCCTGGTACCAGTATTCCTCTCGATCCGCCCGGGTCTTATCCGGTTCGCCGGCATCCTGAATACCGTTCTCATTCAAGTCGCGATAGCGATTCTCTGGTCGAATCGGGCTATAGATCGCCGGATCGCTGGGATCGGCCAGAACCTGACCCTGGGGATCGAAATAATCGAAGCGAAATCCGGCATTGATAATCAAATTATCGTATTCGATTTTATCCTGGATGTAGCCACTAATTTCAAACGGGGAAAACTCATAACTGCTGGAATAGATTGTGGAATCATCCATAGCAAGCGGTGTACCCAGCAGGCCGCCATCCAGCAGTGGATCAATGGCTATTTTATCCAGGGGCGCCTGGAGGTTGACGTCGCTATATTCCAGTTTGTGCCGCCGGAATTCAAAACCGGCTTTAATCATATTGACCGGATTTACCTGGCTGGTCAGGTCGGTTTTAATCGTATTGGTCAGGGTGCTCCGCTCAAAGATCTGATTATTCGAACCGCCCGTCTTGAAGGTATAGGGCCAACGATCTTCGGAGTAGGTGCCATGAACATATTGATCTTCCTCATCCTTGGGGAAAGTACGGTGGTCATAATGCTTATTGAAGCTTGTCAGACCGACGGTATAGAATGTTTTTGATCCGATACTCTGATGAAACTGCAACAATTGGGTTAGACCGCGCCGGTTACGAGTTAAGATTCCCTCGGGATTAAATTTATATACCCGGTCGTATTCCTGATATACAACATCGTCACTGATAATCGTGTATTTAATTTTCGTGAATGGGGAAAGTTTATAGACCAGTTTCAACTGGGCGTATTTCTTGATATTCCAGTCCATAGGCATGAAGCTGTCATCTCCGGCCGACCCGGCATGGGCTGCCATCAGGGCTTGGTAGGTGGAATCATAGGCCGCAATGAAGATCGAATCATTGGAAAAATCAATATCGTAATCAAAGACGGTAAAGGCGGTTATGATTG
>DAOWAH010000192.1 GCA_030634675.1 Fidelibacterota bacterium | reverse complement strand
TGGTCCGGGAGATGGTGAAAGATATTGCCGATATGGAAGGTGATGAAAAATCCGGCCTGCGGACATTTCCTCTGCTGGTAGGCGAATCCGCTGCAATAATGACTGTTATCAATCTGGCCTTTCTGGTTGCGGTAGGGACTCTGTTCCCTTTTATTACCGGTCATTACAGTTGGCATTACCTCGTTGTTGCCCTGATTGGAGTGATCACCCCGCTGTTTTATATGATCTACGTCCTGATTAAATCCCCCGGGGCTGATCAGGCTGTTTTTTCAGCGAGACTGCTTAAGTTTGCTACCCTGATGGGTGTGGTGGCGATTTACCTGGGGTGAGCGCGTCTTGGTACGGATAATTGATAAAATAGCCAAGACAAACCGTTTAAACGGTTAAGCTTTGGATTATGCATTATAACCCATGGTTGAAACCAGGGGCTGTTATATTATTAGTAGACATTTTTTTAATTGATCAGCATTGATTTAATGATATCATCCATTTAACCTCGTCACAATGCTCAGCATTGTAATACTTGGTTGGATTTTATTGGTTACACTGCTCCACGTTGTAACCGGAAACCAATAAGTCACTGGATGGATCGTTGTCTGAAGAGCTTTAATTGATGAAGGCTGAAGGCTTGTTTTATAGCTGCGCTCGGCTCTGGGATTATATCGTAATAATTCTCTTGCCCTATTTAAGCGACCTGATCGAGCGGTACAACAGACCGATTATCCCGCAAATCGCTGCCCCGATCCCAATCAATAGAAATACGGTTTTGATCGGGATAATATCAGAAACAATTCCAACTAGGGCAGAGGATACACCAGTCAGCCCTACTACCGCCAGATGGATCATGGAAAAGACCCGGCCCTGCAGTTTATTTGGGACATAGCTCTGGATGACGGCTGTCCGGGAGATAGTGATCATGGGAATTCCCAGAGCGTGAATGATGATCATCACCATGACCACCGGGATCGAATTGATGAAATATAATCCGCAGAAGGTCAGGCCGTCTACGATCATGCCCAGCATTAACATGCGCCCTTTACGGAAGCGGTCGCCGATGCGGAAAATAACGAATGAACTGATCAACATGCCAATGGCGTAACAGGCTTCTATGGCAGCATAATCGGAAGCACTACCGTTTAACGCGCTTTTTACCAGGATTGGCATGCCTACAATCGCCGGACCCATGATAAACAGGTTGTTGATTATGGTCAGAACGATAATTACACCAATGGTACTTTGTTGCCTGATATAAACCAGACCCTGTTTCAGTTCGCCCCAGGTATGGCTGGATTCTGGTTTTTGAGGTGTTATTTTTTTAGGCGACCTGATAAAGGATAGTAATACTAAAGCCAGTAAAAATGTGGCGCTGTCGATTGTGAAGAGGTGTTTCAAGGAGATCAGGTTTAGCAGGATAGCAGCAGTAGCTGGCCCGATCAGGTAAGCCAGTTGGGCGGATGTGGCCAGCAGTGAATTGACCCTCACCAGATAATTGGCAGGGACGATAGTAGGGATAAAAGCGTTCAGGGCTGGCGGGAAGATTGTCCCGAAGCTGCTACGGACAAAAGCTAAAATACCGATCAGGTAGACGTTTTCGTAGCCTAAGGACAGTAAAATCGGAATCAGGATCACGGTAAAGGCCTGGCTGAAATTGGACAGCAGCATCAGTCTGATACGGTTATAGCGATCGGCTATGACACCAGCCATAAGTCCGAAGATCATGGCCGGCAAGTGGGCGCCCAAGACTACCAGACCAGTGATTGTGTTAGAACCGGTAATATCCAGCACTAACCAAATCAAGGCAATCTGGTAAATGGCATCCCCGGCTGAAGAGATCAACTGAGCCAGCCAGATCAGGAAAATATTTTTACGTTCCGGTAGAATCATGGATAGGTTGCTTTAACGTTGGCAAAATTATACTTGAAAAGACTTTTTATCTTTGCTAAAAATCAGTTTAATTTCGTGACGCTGCAACAGTTTTTCAGCCATCGGTTCCCATTAAAAATTTATGGTGGAATTGGTGGGAAAATTTAATAATAATTAAACCACGGAGTTGTTATGTCACTTACAATCACTGATGAATGTATTAATTGCGGTGCCTGCGAACCGGAATGCCCTAATGAAGCTATTTTCGAAGGTGATGAATTTTACGAGATTAATCCGGAATTGTGCACCGAGTGTGTCGGTCATTTCGATGAATCCCAATGTGTCGAAGTCTGTCCGGTAGATTGTATCCCGATTGGTGTCGAAGAATCACAGGAAGTTCTAATGGAGCGCTATAACCGTATTGCCGGTTGAACTTATTGATTCACTGCGCCCGGAGACCCATAGTACTGGAAATATTTCTTATGGCGGCTGATCTTAAGACAGCCGCTTTTATAATTGGAATATTATGGAAGAACAACAGATCAGAGAATTACTAAAACAGATTAAATATCCTGGATTCAGCCGGGATATCGTCTCGTTTGGAATGGTTCCTGAAATTTTAATCAAAGCAGATAAAGTGGCGGTAAATCTGAAAATCCTGTCTGATAATCGTGATACGGTTGAGGCAGTGGCTGAAGAGGTACGGCAATTATTAAAAGCAGAAACTGATTATACCCAAATTGAGATTGTTCTTGTCGAAACCCCTCAGGGATCGGCACCCCAGGCTCTGGATCCCAAGGATCCCTATGCCCGCCAGCGGTCGCTGCAGAATATTAAACATATCATTGCTGTTGCCAGTGGTAAGGGTGGTGTGGGTAAATCAACGGTATCAGTCAACCTGGCTGCTACACTGCAGAAGCGTGGTTTTCGGACCGGCTTGCTGGACCTTGACATTTATGGACCCTCCTTGCCAATTATTCTGGGTATCAACGAACGGCCTTCCGTGTCACCGGACAAAAAGCTGGTTCCGCTGGAACGGTTTGGTCTGCAGGTGATGAGCTTTGGTTTTATCAGCGGTAATCAGACTCCGGCTATCTGGCGCGGCCCGATGGTCGCCAAAATGACGGAACAGTTCTTCAATGATGTGGACTGGGGCGAGTTGGATTTCCTGATTCTGGATCTTCCACCGGGAACCGGTGATGTACAGCTCACACTGGTCCAGAAATTGAAATTTGACGGTGTCATCATGGTCACCACCCCGCAGGATATTGCCGTGGCCGATGTGGCCAAGGGGGCTGATATGTTTCGTAAAGTAGATGTACCGGTACTGGGCGTCATTGAAAACATGTCCGGTTTACAGCTTAGTGGTAAAATTGTTGATAACCAGGGCGCACCCATTACCGATGCCGCGCTGGAATTGGATGGTGTTGGTACCTATCCCCTGGATCAGACCGGCTCATTTAATGCTCGCTTTGATCTGTTCAAACAGGGCGGCGGCAACCGCGAAAGCGCGCGCTTGAATGTCCCCCTGCTGGGGGAGATACCCATATCACGGGAATTGATGGAAGCAACCGATGCCGGACGGCCCATCACCGAGCAAAATCCCGAATCGGATATTGCATCCATTTATGGTAAGATCGCCGATAAAATCATCACTCAGTTGGAAAAAAGAGGTTAATCATGGTTACTGAAAAACAGGTTATGGATATTTTGTATCAATGCTACGATCCAGAAATCCCAGTGAATATTGTTGATCTGGGTTTGATATATGATGTTGCGGTTAATGACAATGCGGCCATTGTCACGATGACGCTTACAACACCGGGTTGTCCGATGCACAGTCAGATAGCCGCTAATGTTAAAGATAGTATTCTGAAAATTCCCGGACTGACCGCTGCCGAAGTTAAAATGGTATTCGATCCCCGCTGGAATGCCGACATGATCACGCCGGCAGGTCGCCAGGCTCTTGGTCTACCGGATCAGAAATGAATTAACATAGTACTAGTATGATTTAAATGAATTCTGTCGCAGCTATCGCTACTTTGATGGGCCTGTCCTTCGGGGCCGTATATCCCTTGTGCTTGTGGTGCAATAAAAAGTCCGTAATAGCGCGGTTCTACCACTACCAATTATTGCTGGCGGTAGTTTCCGGACTGATTGGAATCAGTTTGCTCTGGTATTTCAAAATTGGACTCCAATTGCGTCTGTCAGGGCTGGTTTGGTTGGCAGCATTGTCGGCCACGACGGCTTTTTATTGGGGTAGAGACCGGATTCATATCATGGTAATATCGATACCTTCCATATTTGGTTTGGTTGTCTTCTATCAGGTGACGGAGATAATAATCTTCCCCGCATTATCCGTTTTTCTTATTCAGATTTCAGGCTCCGTACTTCTGGGTTTAACCCTATTGCTGACCGTGAAT
>DAOWAH010000227.1 GCA_030634675.1 Fidelibacterota bacterium | reverse complement strand
GGAGCTGGCTGAACAGGGCGAACTCGCTCCGGATAAATCCGAAAGCGGGGATGAAAAAGCCCTGGCTGCCAATCTGCGGGATGCCCTGTTAACCGAACCGGATTACTGGCAGAATGTCGTAAAGGATATTATTGGCACATCCGAAGAAACGACGACCGGTGTCCATCGTTTGGAACAAATGGCAGCCGCTGGCAAATTATTATTTGCGGCGTATAATGTCAATGATTCGGTGACCAAATCAAAATTTGATAATATTTATGGTTGCCGGGAATCTCTGGCGGATGGTATAAAACGTGCTACTGATGTCATGATCGCCGGTAAAACGGTAGTTATCTGTGGCTATGGTGACGTAGGCCGTGGCTGTGCCCAATCCATGCGGGGCTACGGCGCTAAAGTGCTGGTAACTGAGATTGACCCGATTTGTGCCCTGCAGGCCGCGATGGAGGGTTACCGGGTGGTTACACTGGAACAGAGTCTGGCAGAAGGCAATATTTTTGTCACCGCGACCGGTAATATCGACGTGATAACGTTCGAGCATATGGAACAGATGAATGACCAGTCAATTGTCTGTAATATCGGTCATTTCGATAACGAAATTCAAGTGGAGCCGTTGAATGCAGCTCCCCAGGTCAAGCGTGAGATCATCAAACCGCAGGTTGATCGGTATACATTTCCCGATGGCCACCAGATTTTCATGCTGGCCGAGGGACGCTTAGTTAATCTCGGTTGTGCCACCGGCCATCCCAGCTTTGTGATGTCCAATTCTTTTACTAATCAGGTTCTGGCCCAGATGGCCCTTGCCAAGGACCGGCCGGCGATTGGCGTTTATCGATTACCGAAAGAACTGGACGAAGAAGTAGCTCGGTTGCATCTCGATCATGTCGGTGTTACCTTAACTGAATTGACTGATGAACAAGCGGAATACCTGGGAATACCAAAGGGCGGTCCCTACAAATCGGAGCATTATCGGTATTAATACAATTCAGAAAACTATGGAAAACACTCCGTTTCAACGGGGTGTTTTTTTTATGGCAAAGCTCATTAAAATGAGTGAACTTTAGCCTGTAAACTTATGTCCATTCGTTTGAACAACTTATCAAACAACCTCCGGGTGCACGAATCGGAATAAATAAGAAAACCATTTTATGAAGATAATCGGGAATCAAAAACGCAATTTTAAGTCACTGATTGTGATCACAGCTTTATTATTAATAATGCTTGCGGTCAGTTGTGATTTTCAAAGTCCAGCCAGTTTTGAAACGCCGACCTGGTTCATGGATTTGACCATTCCATTGATTCAGGAACGGTATCCGCTTAGTGGAATAGTTGATGACGAGCAGATTTATGCGACCCCCGATTCACTGGGGATGCAGGTCGTCTTTGAGGGTTCATTACCGGACACATCCATCGATGAATCCTATCTGCAGGTTAAATTGAACCAGAATATAGATTTTAATCAGGATCCGACCTATGCCCCGGATCTGGATTTTTCATTTGATACACTGGTAACAATCGAAATTCCATTTGCCCCGAATAATAAATTTATTGATGTTGCACTGGATACATTCGATGTTCCTCCGGCAGTCGACCGACAGATATTTGCTTCAACCTGGAACCAAATCGCATCTGCTTTTGATACTACCCTCAACATTGATATTAATATTCCTCAGGTCGGTGAAGGCGATCTGCCTGAGTTTATTACCTCGATCGATGCGATTGTAATAACAGCTGACAGCGGTACTGATTCGAGTCTTTTTCTCACCGATCTGGTTAATAATGGTCTGCCGACGGCCGTAAAAGATATCGAATTCAGCTTAGTGACCGATTTGACCGACCCCCATGACATTCTGGCCACCCACACCCAAGATCGACTTTTGAAGGACAGCACTTTTTCCGAGTATACTTTACTGGGGGATAAACGTTTAGGCACGACGATCCGCATGACATTCGGATTCGGTTTGGAAGAGGAAACTGTACTGGATACGATTATCATAAACACCGGCGACTCAATAAAGGTTAATCTATCTTTCCGGATACGAATTGCCGGAGTCGACGAGGCTATTGTGCAGGTCAGCGAATATGATTTATCACCTGAAATACCCGCTGTTGAATTTCCCTCTGACATTGAAATTTATTCCGGTGTATTTAAAGATCCATCTCAGGTTCCCGGCGCCAACGAAATTATCGTTTCCAATCTCCAGAGTACCTATCTGTTTGATATCGATTTCAGTATGAATTTCCGTAATTTTTTACCACCTACCGGGGAAGATTCAGTCAAAATTGAAACTGTATTGAGTCAGGATAGCTCCGCATACTCGCGGACCTTTGATCTGGATGGGTATACCTTCGCCAATCCAATCAGTGCCGACAGTGCTCTCGAGTCGATGATAATTGATGTGTCGGCCGTCATTCCCGCCCAGCAAGCCACCATCCCACTCGATGGTTCCGAATTCGGACGCATGTCCCTTAGTGTGGATGTACAGGAATTGCACTTCGAATCACTGCAGGCCAACTTAATCCAGGAATTTCCACCCACTGAGCAGGAGATGACCGGTCTGCCCAAGGGTTTTTCCGGAATGGCTTTTACTGATGTTCAAATTGAATTTTTCATGTTGAACCAGATTCAACTTCCTGTTATGCTGGATCTTGATATGATCGGCATCGACACATTCGGTGATTCAACCATTGTGCGGGTCAGGGCTCAGATGGGCAGCCCGGATAATGCGATTGATACGATAAAGACCGTAATCCGGTTAAGCCGTGAGGGCACGACTACTCTAATTTATGATTCACCATCTGATTCGGTCTGGTCTGACAGCACTAATGTACCTCCGGGTTCGGGTGAATCCACGATTGTGGATTTATTATCCTTCAATCCGGAAACAATGTTGATCAACTCGAGGGCCAGAATCGATGGTCGGGGTACCATTGTAGTCGGTGCCTCAATCGGCGGGGGCTACCGCTTGATTGCGCCTTTTGAAGTCCGCATGGCCCCCATGACTTTTATACCGGTCAATGAATCACCCTTGGAAGAATGGGATTATGAACTACGAAACAAGATTCGCAGTGGGCTTCGCAGCGCTTCAGCCGTAGCCCGGGTAATCAATCATTTTCCGGTCGGAGGAGAGATATCAATCCTGCTGTCTGATCAGAGTCATTTTCCCCTGGATCTAAGCCGAAAAAACCTGGATAGCCTGGCCATTGATCTGGGAATTGATATTACCAGTGGTGACAGTCTTTACATAATCAACGAATGTGCAACATTGGATCCAGCGTTGGGGACCGATTCAACCGCGATCTATATTTTCAACGTGATGTCTGATTTCAGCGAATGCGTGGATGGGGTCACCTATTTTGTTCGTAGTTCCGCTTCCGGTACCGATACAGTCATGACTTATGTGGATACGCTGCTGAATATTGTGTTGCCCGATCCGCTATTAATCAATTATGACTCGGATAATGACGACCGGCGGTTGGTGGATGATCCCGGCGATATTGTCAATAACAGTATTATTGATCCAGCTAAAATACGTTTAATGACCAGCCCGGGTGATCATTATACCACCCCGCGGATTCACCTTAGCGGTTCACCGATTGATCCCATTACCGGTGACACCCTGTCGGTTTTTCTTTCACTC
>DAOWAH010000139.1 GCA_030634675.1 Fidelibacterota bacterium | reverse complement strand
TAAAGCTGTGAAAACGGGCATTTTTCTGCTGTTTAACCAGCGTAACAACATGTTGTCCAAGTATATTAAAAATCGATAAGGTAACATCCGCATTAATACCCAAATTGTAACTGATATTTGTCGTTGGGTTAAAGGGATTTGGATAGTTTTGATTCAGAGCAAATTTACCCGGTAAGGTTTCTTTGACGACATCAACGCTCACCTGTGGCACGTAGCCTCCTGCCAATGGACTACCCATATCACCATTCAGACTCACAATTAAATAAGTATCCATGGTAAACGCCCCACCTTCGTAACCCAGTGGCGCACCGGCTATTAAAGTATCTGGTCCATTTCTAACTATACCTCTGCCTTTATGACCCCAATCAGCTGTTACTGACGAGAAATCCGTGGTATAATCAAGATAAGTTGAAAACCCATCATCCTTACTACCATCATAGGCATCATCATTGTCCCATGCCAAGTTCCAAACCGTATCACCCACGGCATCCAAAATCATTAATTCATCTCCTGAATTACTGAGTTGCATTGTTACAGCACTGGGGCCGCCATATTCAATTATTCTGTCATCAGCCACTCCACCAAAGTATTCTGCTTCAATGGTATCTTTAAGCGAGGCGAAAAGTAAGTACCCGCCGGCCGGTATAATCACTGGGTCTGTGGTCATTACCAGCCAATCATTACCCCCCAGAGTGTGATGATCTTCATCTTTAATAGTCCAATTCTGAATATTTACAGCTTCCGTACCATAATTGAATAATTCCACATATTCTCTTCCCATATCAGTATCAGCGTTTAGCGGGTCGTTTAAAAATTCAGTAATCGCAACCTTTACATTCGATCGAAGTTTTCCGGATACCTGTGTATAATATCCAGCTAAAGGACTCCCTGAATCACCATTTAAACTTAACCGCGCAAAATCATCCGTGGTAAATGCACCGCCTTCATAACCAAGCACAGAATCAATAATCGTTGTATCTGCTCCTGTAGATGTAGTATCGACTCGCGCGATCCCAGCGTCAAAGCCATTTCTTACTATACCTGGTTCAACTTTGGTTCCCCATCGGGAAGGATGAGTTGTAAAGTCTGTATAATAACTCAAATACGTATTAAACCCATCATCTGATGTGCCGGTCGTATCCCATAGATCATCATTAGTGTAGGCTAAAGCCCATACCGTATCTCCGGATGAATTAATAAGCACTAATTCATCTCCTGAATTACTGAGCTGCATTGTTTCACTATTGGGACCACCATACTCAATGATTCGATCATCTGCAACACCGCCGAACCATTCTGTTTCAATTGCACTTTTACCTGACGCATATAACAGAAATCCACCCGAAGGGACTATTGTTGATGTTGTTGTGATCAACAAACTGTCATTGTCTTCATCTTTTAAAACCCAATTCATTATGTCCACATCGGCATCACTGTAATTAAAAAATTCAACATATTCCCTGCCAGAATCAGTGTCATCACCTAATGGATCGTTTACAAATTCGGTAATCGCAATCTGCCCCATGGATACCTGGACTATTGCTAATACAAATAAACATACTATTAACGATTTTATTGTTTTCATCAATCGACCTCCATATTTATTTATCATTGAACCGATGTATTTGATTTGAATCATATTACATATTTGTATTTAGGTATTATTAGGTTTACATACCTTTAGGTTGTGCAAGACGATTCTATCGAAATATTCCATCATTTCAATTATATTAATCTTCAATTGGAATTCCCAACAGGGACATTTTACAGATATTACATTTATAAGTCAAGGATTTTACTATTTGTCAACCTGCAGTAATGTGCCGGATATGATTTTAGTGTACAGTGACATATCATTTTGGGTATTTAAATAGTTTACTAATAGTAACACGTTGGGCAAATAAGTTCGTTGATAAAATGAAAGTGTGCATTGGTTCCTAAATTGTTAAATGAATTCAAATAACTTGAATGTTTAGTTTTTAATTAGCCGGACTAATTTGATATAAAAGCATAAGTGATAAAAGGGGATTTGCCCCCCATATAGTATACTGCACAGTACCATAAACCATCCTTTTTGAGACAAATCCAAATTAGCTCAAAAACGTGTTGAAAAACAACCAAATAGCGTTTCAAAACTCATCTCAAAATCAAAATACCAAAACATACCCGCATTCATGAGTTTAGAGATTCCTAGATTGGATAAACTCTAAAACGAAATTCATTAGCAAAATGCTAATATTTTAACAAATTGTCATTTTTACAATTAATAACAAATTGAAGTCAGATACCTGTATTCGAACATCCTTATTCACGGCCTAAGTGAGTACCCGTGTGGTGACCTGTAAAGTGTCCAAATATGGCATAATATGGCATATTTTGGCAGATTCGCAAAAATATAAGGGAGAGCAATACGCTCTCCATGTGTTCTCCTAAACAAATATATATATTACACTTTAAGCAAGTACCCGGGGCCGGACTTGAACCGGCACGCTTTTGAAGGCGAGGGATTTTAAGTCCCTTGTGTCTACCAATTCCACCACCCGGGCGAAATCAATTATCAATTAAGAATGAAGAATTACGAATTAGTGCGAATCAATTTGAAATTGAAAATTCTTAATTGCCAATTCGTAATTAAATCAGAGGCGTCGATCGGATTCGAACCGATGAAAAACGGTTTTGCAGACCGCCCCATTAGACCGCTCTGGCACGACGCCATGGCATTACTTTATTAATGAACTGACGATCGTTTATCCAATTGAATCACTGTTTTGTCCCGATTGATCGGGACTCCCTTAGACCGCTTGGGTACGACGCCAGATGCGGAGAGGCAGGGATTCGAACCCTGGATAGACAGGATCACTGCCTATACCCACTTAGCAGGCGGGCGCCTTCAGCCAGCTCGGCCACCTCTCCAAACACAATGTAAATGAACACAATGATTGCAAATATCCGTTTTGCGCTGGCAAAATTACCGCCGGTAAAATGCTTATACAATCCGAAAATTGATCAGGCTAATACAAACTGTTTCCCGCTCATTTGGACCACCGCATTTTTCAATTCTAATTGTAGTAAAAGGGCCAACAACCGGGTGATATCAAGACCAGTAGTGCTGGCCAAATTATCAATATGTAGCGGATCATGGCTTAGCTGTTCAATTACTTTCCGCTCTTCATCGGTTAATTCCAATTCTAAAGTCTGTTGCTGGAGCTCACGCGGCTGAAACAACCTGTTTTGAATTGATTCGGTTATTTTAGCCGGGGAAGTGACCGGTACAGCGCCATGACTGATTAACCGCAGGCAGCCAACACTCTGTTTATCAGATATACGGCCCGGTACGGCAAATACATCGCGATTCTGATCGATAGCATTCAAGGCGGTTAATATAGCGCCACTTCGATTGCCAGCTTCAACCACAACGGTGGCATGACTGAGCCCGCTGATTATCCGGTTGCGTTGCGGAAAATTGCCGGCATCAGGTTTGGTTCCCGGTGGAAATTCGGAGATAACCGTTCCTTTTTCTAAAATATCCTCGGCCAGTTTACGGTTTTCAGCCGGATAAATTATGTCAATACCGCTGCCAAGGACCGCCAGCGTCCGCCCTTCCGATTTTACTGTCTCCCGATGGACTACAGAATCAATACCGCGGGCCAGTCCGCTAACAGTGGTCAAACCATATGAAACCAGTTCACGGGTTATCATTTCCGCAGAAGTCCGGCCATATGCCGTGGTTGTACGACTACCGACAATAGCGATGCAGTCTTCCTGTTTACTTAATTCATTTCCAAGGTAGTACAATACGGGTGGCGGATCATAAATTTTTTTTAATAACAAAGGATATTCAGGGTCCCACAAAGTAATAATACCTGCATTAAACCGGTCCATATTTTCAAGAATTGAGCTGCCAAATTCATAATCATTATAAGCAATTATTTTCTCTGTTGATTTTAAATCAACCCCTTCAACTTGACATAATGCTGATTTGGATTGCTGAAAGATTAGGGTGGGATCTTTAAAATATGCTACCAGATTGCTAACTTTTTGCGGACCGATCCCATTGACATTCAACAGGTTGATCAGAACGATTAGTTGATCATTCTCCATTTAACATTTCAGTGATAGATTTAATTAATAAGTCAATTCCAGCGCCCGAAACAGATGAAATATCACAATATTTTTCGGGGAAATCATCCCATTGGAGTAAACCTTGCCCATCCTGAAACATATCAATCTTGGAACGTACGATGAAATATTTTTTCAATGCCAGATCACGGTTAAATTGATTCAGCTCATTTTGTAAAGTATCAAAAACCTGGACCGGGTTTTCCTCTTGGGATTCTATCATAAAAATTAATACCCTGGTCCGTTCGATATGTTTGAGAAACTGGTGCCCCAGACCTTTACCTTTACTGGCTCCTTCGATCAAACCGGGAATATCGGCGATGACAAATGAACCGAAATCACCATACTTAACGATTCCGATATGCGGCTGCAGGGTAGTAAAAGGGTAATCAGCAATTTTAGGTCGCGCGGCCGATAGCCGGGAAACCAGAGTTGATTTTCCAGCATTTGGTAAACCTACAAGTCCCACATCCGCCAGTACTTTTAATTCAATTTCAAATATTCCCTTTTCACCGGCTAAACCGGGCTGAGCATATCGTGGAGTCTGACGTGTTGATGATTTAAAATGAACATTACCGCGTCCACCTTTCCCACCTTTACAAGCTGTAAATTCCTGCCCTGCATGGATCAGATCAGCAAGCACTTCACCGGTTAGTTCATTCTTAATCATCGTACCCTGCGGTACTGCAATTCGAATATCTTCTCCGTTGCGCCCGGTTTTCATGGCAGAACGTCCGGTGGCACCTTTTTCAGCTTTATAAATACGACGATAACGAATATCCTGCAGGGTATTCAAGTGGGGGTCAACAAAAAATATAATATGTCCACCATGCCCGCCATCGCCACCATCAGGTCCTCCCTTGGAGACATATTTTTCACGACGGAAGCTGACGGCTCCGGGACCGCCTTTACCAGCGATTAATTCTATTTGGGTAAAATCAATAAACATGATTGTAAAAATTTGGACATTATGCAGATTTTAGCAAATGTTGAATTACATCAGCATGCTGTAATTCATTTGGAATCGGATTTTACGGTTTTCTCACCGGAATCTGTAGGTTTCTTATTTGCACTTTGCTTGATTGAGCTATCAGGCGTTTTTATATTATTTGAATTCTTATTATTTTTATAATCAGTGATATAAAACCCTGATCCTTTAAAAATTAATCCCGCTCCCCCACTGATGACTCTACGAACTACCGAATTGCAGCGCGGGCAGGAATTTAATAGT
>DAOWAH010000379.1 GCA_030634675.1 Fidelibacterota bacterium | reverse complement strand
GGTAATTAGCGCTGGCCGATTGGTTACATTTGTATTTTGAGCATCCTCTTCAATTTGATTGTTGGCAGTTCGGGCTGGGATCAGCCTAGCGGTGATCAAGGCCAGACCCAAATTAAAAAGCGCCATAATACCAAATGCAACGCGCCAGGATAACAATTCCGTATAGGTTACTGCCAGAAGCGGACCCAAAGCCAGTCCGGAGGTTCCCGCCACTCCGTGATAGCCCAGTGATTTACTCAGGTTTTTAACTCGTCGTGAGAGTAGCGTAAGCCCAGCAGGATGATATAGGCTGGCAAAAATGCCCAGTACCATCATGCCCACTGTCAGCATAGGTAGTGAATGGGAAACAATGATAATTATTACGGCACAAACCGTACCCAACTGGTAGACCAGCAATAGACGTCGGCTCCCAAGGCGTTTTTCCAGAAAACCGGCGGGTAGCGCCCCCAGGCCGAACATGAACAAACTGGCGGCAACAATATACCCCAGCGTATCCAGACCCACCTGAAATTCCTGTTGCAAAACAAGCAAGATACTGGGAAGGATCAGCATAAGGGTATGTACCGAGAAGTGCGATCCGCAGGTAACGCCTAATATTATTTTAGTATCACGAGTCATAAAATGAAAAACCCCTGCTAAGTGGGTATGGGGCAGGGGTTTGAAAGCATTAAAATAAATTTATCTTTTTTCAGCAATCCGGGTAGCTTTGCTGCCGGTCAGTTTTCTAAGATAGTTTAATTTTGCGCGTCGCACTTTTCCACGACGAACCACCTTAATACTTTTAATTATTGGTGAATGTAAGGGAAAGATTCGTTCAACACCGACTCCACCGGATATTTTCCGTACGGTAAAAGTGGCAGAAATACTATTCCCACCGCGGCGACCGATTACAATACCACTATATTGCTGGGTGCGTTCTTTGCCACCTTCAATTACACGTACATTCACGTCAACCGTATCCCCGGGACTAAAATCCGGAATATCCTTCCTTAACTGTTTTTCCGTTACTTTATCAAGTTTATTCATTTTGATAAATCTCCACTAGCTCGCAATTTTAAATACTTTTTCCATAGGTCAGGTCGTCGCTCCTTAGTACGTTTTTCACGCTGTTGGAGCCGCCACTGATCAATTTGCTGGTGGTGACCGCTAAGTAACACTTCCGGAACCACCATTCCATCTATTTCTCTGGGTCGTGTATAATGAGGACCATCCAGTAATTCTGTGGCAAATGAGTCAGTCAATGCCGATTCATAAGTATTCAGAACACCGGGAATTAACCGGACAATCCCATCGACCATCAGCAGGGCTGGCAATTCGCCACTGCTTACGACAAAATCACCAAGGGAATACTCACGGGTAACATACTTCTCCCTGACTCTTTGGTCGATACCTTTGTAATGACCGCAAATAACAATAAGCTTTTTCCTGGTACTGAGTTCATGAGCTTCCTCATGAGACCACAATTTACCTTGAGGTGATGGATACAGGACTTCACATTTTTCAGGTCCGACCATCACCTTATTTACATATTCGATAGCCTTAAACAGCGGTTCAGGCATTAATATCATCCCACTGCCACCGCCAAATGGTGCATCATCAATTTGACGATAATTACCAGTTGCGTAATCACGCAGATTCACCACCTGAAAAGCTACAATTTTCTTTTCTTCGGCCTGCCGTAAAATACTATTACGGATTACCGTTTCAATTACTTCCGGTGTCGTTGTTATGATTGCAATTTGTGAAATCAATCCAGTAAACCATCCATTGGAGTAATAATTATGCTACCGTCAATATCATCGATACCATCCACAATTTCGGGAATTACCGGAATCAGAATCTCTTTGGTACCACTGTTAATCACATAAACATCGTTAGCCGGCATCATAAGAATATCAACCAACTCACCAATTTGTTCACCGGTATTTGTTATCACATCATAACCTAGTAGATCATCAGATGAAAGATTAATGAAATCATCCGCGGGAACATTTACGAAAAGGATTTGACCAATTAATGCTTCTGCGTCATCGCGGGTGT
>DAOWAH010000348.1 GCA_030634675.1 Fidelibacterota bacterium | reverse complement strand
GATTACCGAAAGCCACCGAAAAGGGCAACCCTCTCTGGTCGGCACAATATCGGTGGAAGCGTCTGAGCTGCTGTCCCGGATGCTTAAACGACGGGGCGTTCCCCATAATGTATTGAACGCTAAACAGCACCAGAGCGAAGCGGAGATAGTGACTCGCGCCGGACAAAGAGGGGCGGTGACTATTGCTACCAATATGGCCGGACGGGGAACGGATATCAAACTGGGCGAAGGTGTCCTTGAAGTAGGTGGACTGCATATCATCGGAACCGAACGCCACGAATCACGTCGAATCGATTTACAATTGCGCGGACGATCCGGGCGACAGGGTGATCCGGGATCTTCACGTTTCTATTTATCCCTGGAAGATGATTTGATGCGTCTATTTGGCAGTGACCGTGTAGCTGGTATCATGGACCGGTTGGGGCTGGAGGAGGGGGAAGTTATTACGGCTGGGATGGTAACCAGAGCAATAGGTAATTCTCAGAAAAAGGTAGAAGCCAGAAATTACAGCATTCGAAAACATCTGCTGGAATATGATAACGTAATGAACCAGCAGCGGCAAGTAGTTTATGATATCCGTAACCAGGCCCTGCGGGGTGAAAATGTCCGTGAGTCGATTATGGAGATGATCGCTGATTATGTCGAAGATGAATTGGGGCAGCAACTGGATATATCCGCGAACCCACTGGATTGGGATTGGGAACGGTTGAAACAGAACTTTTCATCGATTCTGTTGGTTGATATTGATATTGATAAATTTGATGAACCAACCCCGGAGATGATCAATTCATACTTAATTGACCAGGCCCAGGGTATTTATGCTACCCGCGAATCTTTGATTCCTGCACAGACTATGCGGGCCTTTGAACGTTTTATCGTTTTGCGTACGATCGATGAGAAGTGGAAAGATCATCTTTATGGCATGGATCAATTGCGTGAAGGAATCAACCTGCGGGCTTATGGACAGAAAGATCCATTGCTGGAATACAAAGGCGAAGGATTTCATATGTTTACGGCCATGATGAGTGAAACAACCAAAGATACTCTTCAGCGATTATTCCGAACCCAGATTCAGGGTTTGGGACAGGCGCCGCAAATACAGGCTCAGCAGGCGCGTAATATTCAGATTAAACATGATGAAACAACCGGAATGGGTTTTGCTGGAGCGGCGGGTGGGGGTGCTGCTTCGGCTCAAAGTCAACCACAGCAGGCTAGCCATACGCCAATCAAGGTTGCTAAAAAAATTGGCAGGAATGAAAAAATCGCGGTTATTTCACCCAGTGGCAAAAAAGAGATAATCAAGTTTAAACGATTACCTGACTTTTTAAATCGTGGTTATACCCAGGCCGATTGAGTTTTGTAATTTGAATCGCTTATCAATACACAACCAATTGGTATTTTCAACCATTACATGGATTAATCATTCGGTCGAATTATATTTATTTAAATTGACATGAAATATTTGCTGGAATATCGTGATAAAATATTTACTTTTATTTTTTTTATATGCCACGATTCGATAGTTGAATGGCGGCGGCCACGTTTTTGTAGAACTTACAAGGGCGGCAATACAAGATAAAAGTGGATGATTAAATGTCAAAATAGAATTTCAATATCCCGGATGAGTATATGAAATCCATAAGGATATACTCATCAATTACCCTGATAGTATTATTATTAACTATTCCGCTGATTGCACAAACTGACGTCACACTGGATATCGGCAATGTCAGCTACCCGGCCTATACTGACAGCCTGTTAGTACCAGTAACCTTGACTAGTTTCTCAGACGCGGTAGCAGGGATTCAATTTGATCTTGTAGCAAATCCTGCCATGACTGAACTGTTGGGTGTCTTTCCTGGTACTGATGTCGCGGATTTTAGTGCTGATTTCAGCTTGTTAACCGGCGATACTAATCGTGTTATTCTATTCAACGCCGGCGCGGTTGAAGCTCTCCCCGCCGCTGGTGATACAGTCCTCTGGTTGCTCTATGATGGCAGCGGTATAGCTTCGGCTGTGATCGGATTCGAAATATTTTCCCCTATCGTTAGCGACACTACCGGTGGTAACCTCACAGTCAGCGCCATTGATGGTTCCATTTCCATCGGAAGTGTTGTTTCACTCAGCATGAATGGGGGAGCGGGTGATATTAATGAAACGGTGAACTTGGCTATCGATCTGGAAAACCCGGATGTGGTTGGCGGTGTTCAATTTGATCTGCTGGATTTACCTGATTATGTTAGCGTTGATTCGGTCTGGACTACTGTCCGTACGGACGGATTTACTGTTTCGACATCCTCTGTTGATACCGGTGAACAGGTAATATTATACAGCGAGCTTAACCAATCTATTGTTGCCGGAACCGGTTCG
>DAOWAH010000402.1 GCA_030634675.1 Fidelibacterota bacterium | reverse complement strand
CAGTTCCTGACTCATACGGAAAGGTCCTGCCCCATACATTATCCCAAAATTGACTATCTTGGCTGTTCGACGCATTTCCGGTAACACATCCTCCTGGGGAACACCATAGACCATACTGGCCGTGCGCGTGTGAATATCCTCATTATTGGTAAAAGCCTCAATCAGACCGGGATCAGCACTCAGGTGAGCCATAATACGCAACTCGATCTGAGAATAATCAGCAGCCAGTATCTTCCAGCCCTTTTTCTGGACCCGGAATGCCTTTCGTATTTCCCGGCCCTCTTCACGTCTGATTGGTATGTTCTGGAAATTGGGATTACTACTTGACAGTCGTCCGGTAGCTGCGATTGTCTGGTTAAAAGTGGTGTGAATCCGGCCTGTCTCGGGATTGATTAATTCAACCAGAGCATCCAAATATGTCGATTTCAATTTCGCCAGTTTGCGGTATTCTAACATCAGTCCTGGTAAAGGGTGGCTATCCTTGAGTACTTCCAATACATTTTCAGCGGTGGATCGCTTTTTCACCGGTTTTAATCCCAGCAAATCAAATAACACCTGGGCTAGTTGCTGAGTTGAATTGATATTAAACTCCGTGCCGGCGACTTTGTGGATTTCAGCTGTTAATCCGGATAATTTCTTACCAAATTCAGCCGACATTTCAACCAGCATATTCCGGTCAACAAAAACACCGTTATACTCCATCCTGGTCAATACCGGTATCAATGGTATTTCGACTCGATTAAAAAAATCTTCCAAGCCCATTTTAGCCAGTTCTTTTTGGAACAGGTAGGTCAGTTGACCGGCTATGTCAGCATCTTCGGCAGCATAGTGAGCAGCTTTTTTCAACTCTACTTGATTGAAGGAGATTTGGTTCTTTCCCTTACCAATCAGATCGGAAATCGGCACCATCGTATAATTCAGATATTCCCGGCTCAGGTTATCCAATTTATAGGAACGAAGTTCCGGTTTAATCAAATGGGCGGCTACCATTGTATCAAAGACTATACCCCTAACTTCAATACCATACCGCTTAAGAATCAGCGCATCATATTTAATATTCTGACCGGTTTTAGCAATATCGGGATTTTCCAGCACCGGCTTTAATATTTTTAATACAGCAGTTAGATCATCGTCGCCAAAATTGTTTTTAGTCTTATTCAGATAGTCCACTGGAATATATACACCAGCATCGGATTGACAGGCAAAACTGAAGCCCACTATTTGCGCCAACATCGGGTCGACCGAAGTAGTTTCCAGATCAATCGATAGGATACGATCACGTTGGATAGCGCCAATAAAAGCGGATAGATCATCCAATTCAATAATTGTATGATAATCCTTTTTCGTTTCTGCAACCGTTTCTTTACCACGTAGAATATCCAACTGCCGGTTAAAAGCGCTGATTTCCAAAATCCGGAATAAATCCTCAACAGCATCAAAATCAAAATCCTGTCGTACCAGATCAGAAATAGAATGATCCAACTCCATGTCAGTATCGATAGTTACCAGTTCGCGGCTTAACAGTGCCTCCTTTTTATATTCTAAAAGACCGTTACGGACCCGCTTATTAGTAACTTTTTCAGCATTTTCTAGAACTTTTACCAGTGAGCCATATTCCTGGAGCAATTTAGCCGCGGACTTCTCGCCGACCCCTTTTACACCAGGAATATTATCAGATGAATCACCCATCAATCCCAGTAGATCGGTAATTTTTTCGGGCGCTACACCCCATCGATCAATAACAGCTTGGCGGTCATAGATTACCACTTCCTGTGAACGTCGGACGGTAGTATACAGAAATACATGGTCATTTACCAATTGCATAAAATCCTTATCACCACTGACAATATATGCATCTAAACCATGTTG
>DAOWAH010000147.1 GCA_030634675.1 Fidelibacterota bacterium | reverse complement strand
TCACCAGCGGAAGCCAGATCAATACCATTCTGAATACCCTGTACGGGGCTTTCGGGACTGCCTTCACTGCTATTTAATCCGTTCACAGTATCCACATACCAGACCGGTCCGGTATAGCGCGGAACGGCACTTTCAATATTAGAAAAGGGACTGTATTCGTCATCACTGTTCTTAGTCTTAACACCATAATAGTAGGTAGTGCCATTGGTCAAACCGGTGTCGCTATAGGTCGTGGTACCCGAACTAACCGAATCAATTTTGGCTAGATTATTTGACGCACTTCCGCGATAGATCACATATTCGGACACATCACCATCAGTCGAGGCTGTCCACGATAAATCAATTTTTTTGTCACCGGCGTCCAAAACCAGATTCGACGGGGGAATCACATCAATCGGTTCGTAAGTGATTCGCAGGACGGCTACTTGGTTTGAGGTCCCCGCACCTAGACCATCCCAGGGGAAACTGCCATAATCTGTATAAGCATGTGCTGCTCTATTGTCAGTACCAGTATCTCGCAAGTAGATACCTCCATCTCCGGCCCAATCATTGTCAACATTATCATGGCTGAAATCAACTAACAAATTGTCCTGGCCCGTCCAGGTAACACCACCAACGTCAAACTGTTTCCACTGGTCAATACTAAAATAAGCACCGGGGTGATTTTCAGGTCCATAAACAATATCTGTACCTTTAAAACCGTTTTCTAAGTCTGTATCATCGGTGAAACCAATTCCAACCCTGAAATTATCCAAGGCAATTGCAGGTTGATTCGCTGTACAAAATTCAATTGCAGTAATATTGGACCAGGCTGGGATTCCTACAGCTGTCAGTTCCGATGCCAAATATAGCGATTGGTGCCGCAAATCTGAATATGATGTGCTTAGCGGAATTCCGTCTTGACCATTGGTCCAGGATTCGAATATAGTCGGCAGCAGCTGCGTTGCCCCGGAATAGCGGGCCAGGCCGAAATCATTGCCGGTACCAGGATTGATCAGCCCGCCCATAACAATTTTTCCATCACTCTGGAGTGCTGCTGCGTAAGACTGGTTATTATAGCTGCTGAACCAATCTATTTTTTTACCATTATCACCAAATCCCGGATCCAGGGCACCATTGCTTAAATACCTGACTAATGAAAACTGGTAATTTGAACCATTATAGCTACTTCCGGTGGCGACTAATTTGCCATCCGCTTGGATGTTGATAGCATATGCCCGGTCTTCATTATCAGTGCTAACATCTGTTATTGCTATTCCACTACTATTGAAGCCTGTATCAAGACTGCCATCGCTGTTATAGCGCAGGACAGCAAAGTTTTTTGTGCTGCTGGTACCAACATTTCCTAGCAGGACAATTTTATCGTCATCCTGGATCAGTAAATCATAACCGCCGGAAGCACTGATTCCTCCAAAATGAGTTCCAACAAATCCGCCTGAACCAAAACCAGTATCACGGTTGCCGTCAGCGTTATAGCGCACAAGGAAAAAATCATTAAAGCTGCCACTGAAATAAGACCCTCCGACAACGATTTTACCGTCGGACTGAATCTTCATTGCCCCCCAGCTGTAATTATTGTTATTTCCAAAATCTTCAATCAATTTTCCATCAGTACTAAAACCGGTGTCCAGGCTGCCGTCGCTATTATACCTAGCTACTACAACTTTATATATCCACCCATCATATATTGCTAGGCCCTGCACGACAATTTTTCCGTCTGACTGAATTTCTACATCATTACAGCGATCGTCACTGGTATCAATTGCCGTCGTCACAACGCCATTAGTGCCAAAACCGGTATCCAGGCTGCCATCGCTGTTATAGCGTGCCAATGCAAAATCAACATTTGTCCCATTCTGGTAATTGCCGGCAACTACAATTTTACCATCACTTTGCAGCGCAACGGCATTGATATAATCATTGCCGCTGCCGATGGTCATTGTGTCGATCCCATCAGTATCGAAACCGGTGTCCAGGCTGCCGTCGCTATTGTAGCGGGCTATGGCAAAGTCTGTATTTGTACCATTATGATAATAACCAGCAGCAATGATCTTGCCGTCATCCTGGATCACAATTGAATTGACGACACTGGTACTGTCGCCAATGGACGTAGTTAGCCGGCCATCACTATCAAATGAATTATCGGTTATAGTATTCATGAATGCGCCGAAAACGGGGCTTAACCCCATAATAAATATCAGGGTTATTAGCATAAGCCTCTTACCTGCTGAAATTCGCGAATAAATATTTTGTTTACAATTAGCTGATATGGTCTTCATATGACACTCGCTGGAATATTGTTTTTTAGTTAATTCTTTCATTTGGTATAAAGATCAGGTCTATTCCGGTAACGCCGGTGGATTTGGCAAAGCTGCCGGTTCATCTTCAGCGCCCAATAAAACAAAGGCTGCTCCGGCACCCCCGGCCACAATTAATCCGGTCCAAAACAACCAGCCCAGGCCGCCTTTTTCTTTGGCAGGAGCTACTGCCGTAAACGGCTGCACCCCAGCCTTTTGCTTGGCCAGCAATTCTTCCGGTGGATTGAGGCTCATGATTTCCCAGGCCAGAATTTCGATCTCCGCCAACAGTCCGTCGATCTCACCTTTGTAGGTGGCGCTGACAGTCTTCTCCGTCTGACCGCTTTCCACCGAGAACATCTTGGCGTCAATCGTATAACTATTACCCAGTTTTCCGAACGATCCGGCAATCATATGCTGGACACCCAGCAGGGCACCGACCTCGGCGGCACATTCGGCGCTGGTACACCCGGATTGTTGGAAGCCCTGCTCATCAAGAATTTCATTCATCTGGTTGCGTTCTACCAGAATCATGGCGTTGGTGGAAGCCAACTCGGATGTAAAACGATCCGTCAGCGTCTGAGCTTCCATCTGGGAGATTCCCCGTCCCTCAAAATCAAGGATGGCCACTGTCTCCTTTTCCTGACCAGATGCTACTACAGGCAGTGTTACTTGTAAAATTAATGTACTCAAGAACAGGCGCATTCCTGCGGCAAAAATAGATCTATTCATAGCTCTCTCTCTTTTCCCTTACTCGGGAAGCTGTTTCACAGATGGCTTTTAGACGGAAGTGGGCTTCAGCCCTCATTAGCTTCCGCTAATAATTCTTCAAATATTTGGGATAATTCCCCCTCAAAATCTTCACCTTCATGAAAGCCCTGTTTAATCAGGCGAATTGTCTGATTCTTATCGATTATAAACAGGCGTGGCAGAGTTGCCACCCCGTATTTTTCTTTCACAACACCTCGATTATCATTTAAAATCTGGATTGTTATCCCTTTATCTGCAAGAAACGGGCCGGATTTGGGTGAATCCTCGAAGCCGGGTGAATTACGGGTCGCTTCGGTTATATCAATGAGGAAAAACTTAATCTTTTCACTCCCGTATTTCTGGTAAAGATTTTGCAGGAGCGGCAGTTCTTTCATGCAGGGTTTACACCAGGTGGCAAAGAAGCTCATCACCACAACGTGACGATCAGGCTGAGTTTTAAAGCGTCTTAAGCGTTGATCTTTTTCAATCGTCCAGTTCTTTAAAAATTCAAATTTGGCCGGGGCATACATCAGAGCCCAACTGGGAGCGATATCGTCTATCTTCAATAAAGTCTCCTTAACTGTTGAATCAGCCGGAATAATCACCTCCTCTTGAGCCAAGCTCAGACTCAGGAGCGCTGTAAAAAGTACTATTAATACTCGTCTTATCATTCTAATGCGGTCTTTCGTGTTTATGTAATTCGGAAAAGCGGTCAATCGAGTAAGAATAATACCCGGCAATCCCGCAGTACATTATTGGCGGAGTTGGCCTGGTTAATTTTCATTACATCGGCGTTGGCGATAACTACATCAGTACGGTTGGCACCACTAACACTGGTAGCTTTAACAACTAATGGACTCCCCTTAACCCGCATATCTTCCTGAGCGGCTTCCAGAGATTTGGAATAACCAGCCACACCATTTGTGACAGCATATTCGCGGGTATAGTTACCTGGTCCGTAAACGGTACCCATGTTTTGATCTATAATTTTGGGCGCCATCGCGGGGCGAATTCCCAATCCCCGGGCATCGACGATTATACCAGTCACGGCGGCGGCTGTCGGTTCTACGGCCGTTGTGGAAAGTACTGGTGTTGCAGCTCCACCAACGACTGTGGGTTCGGCGAATCCGATGGTCGATGTAATAACCTCTGATATTCCACTCATGGAAACAGCCATGGTCAATTCCACCGATGTGTCGCTTAAATAACGCGTCTCACCCACCTGGTAAGCACCGCGAATAACCCCGGAAACGCTTTCCTTGACGACCTCATCGGCCATCCGGTTACGCATGGTAGTCTCACTGGTGAGGGTAATTCCATTCACCATTTCAACCAACTGGCGGCGGGCATCCACTTTCGCGGCGCGAATAGCCATGGCCCGGGCCTGGCCGGCGTTGATGGCATATTCCGGAATCGCCCCGATACCATTGGCGGTAATAATACCCTGGGAATAATTTATGGCTCCATTATCGGTTTCTTCGATCACAGCGCCGGGAACTACCCCGTAGCCATACTGGGCCAGACCTAAAGAACAACATGATAACAGGATGATAATAAGTTTCTTCATTGCTGCCTCCATCTTATTGAACGATCTCAGCGGTAATTCGATTGCCGCTCAGACCGGTAATTTTAAAGCTGAGTCCATCCGGTGATGTGCGATTCAGACCCATCGCCAGATCCTGGGCTTTACCCTCGAATTCGATTTCATATTCAGCAACACCGTCATTCAGACTCTTAGCATAGGCATTCCGGATACCCGGAACAGTCTGCGCCTTGAGAAATGATTCAAACAACATATATGAACCGAAATCGGTATTACTGACTACCATATAAATCTTAACAAAATTTGCTTGCTGAGTACTCCATTTGCGAATCAGTTGCTTAATTATCTGCCTACCTAAATCCTCGGCCGCCTGATTAGTGGCATTCACCCCGGCCGTCGATTCGGAAATATGTGGTTTTTTTCCGCGCGCCTGGGGAACTACCGCCAGAATTTCTCCCGTATCAGCTCGAATGATCTTGGCATTCAT
>DAOWAH010000357.1 GCA_030634675.1 Fidelibacterota bacterium | reverse complement strand
CAAAAGTGCCCCTTCAAATTGGCAACACCTGGTTTCAAATCATTCCAGATGACGAACCAGAAGCATTTTCCTTTCAGGAATAGATTATTGCCAGAATCTTACTGACTTATTTTGCTAGGGCATTGGGTCTTAAATATGCTTTATCAGTAGCCAATCTAGTAGCGTCTATTATAGCTTTTTCAACTTTCCGTAGTGAAACACCCTCAGGAATAGTAACAAAATGAATATTCGTCCCCGTATCCTGGCAGATGGGAGTACTGTCATCCCGTGCCATATCAACATTTTTTAACATAGTACTCAAGACTGATTTGGCTGCGCTGCCTGGATCTTCATTGTTAATGGCTTGTTCCATGGCTGTAATTACGTCTTGCGGTAACTGGGTGGAAGTACGCCGGATCAGTTCCAGAACTGCGTCCCGGAACCTGTTAGCATCCAATTTGAAATCCATATTATCCCTCCATTATGGTTGTTGGTTTCAATTCTATTTAACTACCCAGGTATCCCCGGCATTCATTAATTCCTGCAAATCGCCCTCACCATGTAATTTGATGGCTTGATAGCTTTGATCGGTTAGCAGTTCCTCATAGACCGATTGAGCTACGGCGTATAAAACTCCGATTGGAGTAGGCAGGTCTTCACGATAAGTGAAATGACTGAGGATCGAGGCAATGATCCAATCTTTTTCATCATGTACCAGCAAATCATTAACCGACCATTGTCCCTCGGGACCGATATTGACCACGCGGGGATTATTCCCTGCCAGGTGAATACCTTTATCACTGTCCCTTCCAAAAATCATGGGTTTTCCATGCTCTAGCACCAGAACGTTATCCTGTTTGATTTTTTTATCGGTGTATTTATCGAATTCACCGTCGTTAAAAATCAGACAATTCTGGTAGATTTCCAAAAATGCAGTTCCATGATGTTGATGCGCCCGGCGGATCATTTCCTGCATATGGTGTGGTTCTCTATCAATTGTACGAGCAACAAATGAAGCATTCGCGCCAAGTGCCAGTGCCGGTGGATTAAAAGGATGATCCAGAGAACCCATTGGGGTCGATTTAGTTACTTTACCCAGCGGCGATGTTGGTGAATATTGACCCTTAGTTAAACCATAGATACGGTTATTAAATAAAAGAATCTTCATGTCGATATTGCGTCGTAAGGTATGGATAAAATGATTGCCACCAATCGACAGACTGTCACCATCGCCGGTAACAACCCAGACCGAAAGATCCGGATTGGCTATTTTTATTCCAGTGGCTATCGCGGTGGCCCGACCATGAATTCCATGGAATCCATAAGTATTCATGTAGTAGGGAAAACGACTCGAACAACCGATCCCTGAAACAATAACAAAATTCTCTTTAGGAACATCCAAAGTGGGAAATACCTTCTGAACCTGAGCCAGAACAGAATAATCGCCACAACCGGGACACCACTTCACTACTTGGTCCGAAACAAAATCCATCCGGGTTAATTTATCGACTGCAACTGTATCATTATTATTCATGATCAGCCTATCAATTCATTTACTGCATTAATTATATCGCGCGACAGGAATGGTCGCCCGCGAACAATATTTATCTGGTGCGGTTCAATCAGATACTCCGCTCGGATAATTTTAGCCAGTTGTCCCAAATTGATCTCAGGAATCAGAATCCGCTCAAATCGTGCAAGAATTTCACCCAAATCCTGCGGCAAGGGATTTATCCAGCGCAAATGTAAATGGCTGACTTTTTTACCCGCTTTTAATAATTTTTGCAGTCCGGCACGGCAAGCACCACGGGTACTGCCCCAACTAAGAATCAGCAAGTCACCGCTATCATCACCAATAACCCGGCAAGGTTTGATGTCATTAACTATTCGAGCGATTTTCTCAGCTCGCAGAGTAACCATAAAATGATGATTATCCGGGTCATAATTAACATTCCCGCTGCCATCTTCTTTTTCCAATCCACCGATGCGATGTTCTAATCCGGGTGTGCCCGGGACAACCCATGGACGTCCCAAAGATTGTTGATTCCTACTATAAGGCAGGAAAGGTTTATCGCTATCTTTTTTGAAACAGTTTACCTTAATCTCTGGTAAATCATCCACCTGGGGAATAATCCATGGTTCGGAACCGTCAGCTACATAACCATCGGTTAACACAATCACCGGTGTCATATATTTTAAAGCAATCTGGGCTGCTTCGAAGGCAGCGTAAAAGCAATCACCAGGCGAGCGCGCTGCAATAACCGGGAGCGGCGCTTCCCCACT
>DAOWAH010000185.1 GCA_030634675.1 Fidelibacterota bacterium | reverse complement strand
ATCGCCGATATCGGCAATAATAGCACCCCTATCCATGGCCATAATCCCAAATCTTAGTGTACCTACGACTTTGAAATTGTGCATAGACATGGACTCAAACATTGTGGAGCTTAGCAATGTGGCGTCATCTCCCAGATTAACTTCCAGTCTTTCTGCCAACATATCGCTGATCAGGATTTCGTTGGGTTTTTCCGGCAGTCTTCCCTGGACAACGGATTTCGCCACATTCATAGTATTGATTTCGGTGCTTCCGGGCGATAACAGATCAATTCCAAAGCCAATCACCGGAGCCTGGGAACGTGTTTCTCCATTTACATCGGGAATATCAATTAATCCACCGAAAGTAATCCGTTTCACCCAAGTCATTTCTGGATATTCAGTTTGCATGTCCGATATTATTTTTGACACATCCATCAATGCCAGATCATTGGGAATCTGGTCTTTATTTTCAGCATAGGCTTTTGACATTATCTGGACATGTCCGGTTGAAAAACGGGCAGTGGAGTCAAGCATTTCGCCGAGGACACCAGTCAGATAAGCCTGCATAAAAACCGTTATCCAGACGCCAATGGCTACAATTAATATGGGGAAAAGACTGCGGTGGTAATCTCGTAGCAAACCCTTAATAATAAATTTAATCATTGGATTTTCCCCCTGATGGCATCGGTTGGATTCATCTTTGATATCCTTCGGGAAGGAATATAACTGACAATAGTGGTTGTTATCAGTACAACAAGAGTCGTACCTATTATCAAACTGAAAGTGTATACCGGGTAAATCGTCTCAGCTATCGTCATTCCAAAACTATCAGTCCCTTCCGGCATTGTCCAACCCTTTAGCGACTGCCAGTAGAGCAGTGGTATACCGTAAATGGCGGCCAGAATTGCCGCCAGAATGGAATGCAGAGCACCCTCGACAGTAAATAATGCAACAACCTGACCTTGAGTCATACCCAACGCGATATGGGTACCAATTTCCTTCTGACGCCTGAAAATTGACAGTACCTGCGTATCAAAAATAGCCAGCATTGCCAATGACATTAGAATTATAAACATGATTCGGCCGCCGATTTGTTTCATCTCAATCATTTCTCGAATTTCTGTCAGTAAGTAATAATGATCTTTAAATACCCAACCAACTATCGATCCGATGGAACTACTCTCCTGGCTGGTTACCAGGATTGTTGCTTCGTCTTCCATCTGCATCATTTCCTGCAGACGGTCGAGCGGAATCCACACGACTCCCATGTCAATTGGAGGAACATTTGTTTTGAAGATATGAACTATTTGAGCTTCTTTTGCATCAAAGGTACCATTTACATCACGCCAGCGAACCGTAACATAATCACCTATATCCAAGTTGAACATTTCAGCAGCTCTTTGCCCGATCATTGCCGGCAATTCTTCCATCTCCCGGTCTAAGTAGGAAGTCGGTAATTCAAGTATTCTCTGGTCCGGATCGATTCCACGGAGCGATACACTTTGAATCCGTCCCTCCGGATATATCGAGGCTTGTGAGATTAGAATCGGCGTTAATGTACCCTGATTAATGGCATTCTGGGTGGCATTAGATAATTTCCCATGACTGTCTTCAATTGTAAAAGGATCATAGGGATCATAATTCTCGTGCCAGTACTGGCCGCCTCCAATCTCCCATTCAATTGCAGCGATTCGAGCCTGCTGATCCCAACCAGTAAGCAAACCTTTATTCCAGATAATGACGAGAAATGCTAATGACAATACAATAATATTTAACCAGGTTCGCAGCTTGGCTCCCATGAGATTTCGATATGCTAATTTTAATGCTAACATAATTACCTCCTGCTACTTGGTCTTAACAATTTCATCACTGACGACTTCACCATCATCGAGACTGATTTTCCGGCGCAGATACTTGATCACTTTCTCGTCGTGGGTGGCAAATATGAAAGTCGTATTTAATTCGCGGTTCAGTTTTTCCATCATTTGTAAAATATTATGGGAGTTCTTGGCATCAAGATTGGCAGTCGGTTCATCGGCCAGGACAATTTTAGGCTTTTTAACCATTGCACGGGCAATTGAAACACGCTGACACTCACCACCGGAAAGCTGGGCCGGACGGGATTTTAGCTTGTCCAGCAGACCCACCCATTCCAGGGATTGCAGCACCAGTTTTTTCCGTTCGGCAGCCGACATCTTCAGCAGCAGCAGAGGTAATTCCACATTTTCAAATACTGTATAGACCTGTAGCAGATTATAAGTCTGAAAAATAAATCCCAGATATTTGTTGCGCAGATTGGCCGATTGCTTGGTCGATAGGTTACTGACAGATTGATCCAGAACCAGCGCATCGCCTTTGGTTGGTACATCCAAGGAACCGATGATATTAAGCAAAGTGGTTTTTCCAGAGCCACTGGGACCCACAATCCCGGCAAATTCACCGCTATCAAACTTTAGGTTAATATTATTCAGCGCGGTGAATTCCCTTTTCCCCATAGGGAAGGTTTTTACCATATCTGAAATTGTGATTAATGCTGAGTTGTTCATAATTACTCCTCTACTTGAATTTCCTAATGATTGTAAATCAGGTTTAATTGAAATCCTTTATTTCCAACAGTACTCATTGCTGAACCTATGAAAGATAATTCTTCTCCTGTTGTGAAAAATGCGCTGACCTGTACCAGCCAATTATCATAAGTACGCTGCCAACTAACGTAATTATACTGAAAATCACCATCGGGATAATAAAAACTAATCAGCGAAAGATTATCCAAGATACTAACTGGATAGCTGGCCATTAGTCCCCAAAGATTTGTTTGATTTTCACCGGAGAAAATGTCATCACCTGAATCACTGATATTAATTTCAGCCGTGACAGTCAGTCCATTACCAACTCCAAAAGTATAGTCAGTTCCAATCGTCAACTGAGACAGCCAATCGTAATAGATAAAATTAGCATAATTAGTTAAAGCTGTCTCAATCCAGATACCAATTCCCACATCCCATACACCGTCAGCGCCCCAACTGCGCAGCTTTAGATAATCCACCCGCTGATTATAGGCTAAACCCATTTCACCAGGTCCAATTGTATAGGACAATCGACCACCAAACTCACTTAACATATAATTTTCTGAAATTTGGTCAAAATCCAAATTCTCATCAAAGATCCCCCACAACCAGACTCCGGTATTGTCAGGGAAATCATAGCGCAGTCGCAGACCGGTTACACCCGTAGTGTATTGCTGTGGATCACGAGGATCCAACTGGTCAAACCAGGCTAGTGGTCGAAATAAGCGTGCTGAACCGAATGTGATTTTTTGTAATCCCAGACGGGCTTCGAAACGGTCTGTCGTCAGCCTGATCCAATAACGATGAAAGCACGCCCAATTGTTTTTCAACGAGAATCTTGATTCATCGGGATATTTATAAAAACTAAAATTACCGGCAATTTCCGTGTCCAGCCGGTATTTGTAGGATTGTGGTTGCACCACACTCCAAGTTGGGATATAGCGCAAACCAGTCTGGTTTTGTGGATTACCATCAGAATCCCAGGTCTGGTCTAGAATAAGGGTTGCTTCACCCTTGATGCTGGATTGAGCAAAAAGCCAACTCTGATTGGTCAGCAGCAGTAAAATAGAATATTTTAAGTAATTATTCATCAGGCTTTCTGCCACCCATTATGCCGTATAAAAAGAAGTCAAGCCACTGTTTGGTTAATTGATAGGTATCCGGGAACAGGGCTAATAACTGAGGATCCTGGGCAATGTCCATTATATGATTCATCATATATTCTACAAATTGCAAATTCAGGTTCTCCCGGATTTCCCCCTGTTTTTGGGCAGCTTCAAATGCGTTTATTAATCTCTGCCGATTTTCCTGAGAACGCTGTACAATCAGATCATGAACTGCCGGTGAATAACCCATAAAATCCAGATAGAATTCCTTGCTTATGCGCTTACCATAATCAAGCTTCATCTGAATAAACTGATCCATTTTCCGGGCAAAAGGCAGGTCGCCGGCCATTATTTCATCAAACTTCCCCTGCCCTTCGTCCATCAATTTTTCCATGATCCGTAGTGCCAGATCATTTTTATTTTTAATAAATTTGTAGAATGTCATTTTGCTGACGTTTGCAGTACTACAAATTTCCTCGATTGTTACCCGTTTTACACCAAAGCGCATAAACAAATCCTGGGCGGTATCGAGTATTTGAGTGTATTTCGGTGAGCTGAAATTTTCTACTTGTAACATTATCTTACGATTGTACGTTTTATGTATTTTAAGACTTATTGCGTACATATATTACCATATCGTAAGTATATGGCGCAAGTTAATTCGGGGAAAATATTAGCTATTTTATAAACCAAAACAGGCGCTGGAACGCCTGCTTGTAATTAATTCAGTGGTGGATTTCAATCATCAAATTTCACT
>DAOWAH010000012.1 GCA_030634675.1 Fidelibacterota bacterium | reverse complement strand
CATAAACTGGATGAAACTACTTTCAAGTAAATAATGTACCCAAAAGATAAAGCACAGAAAATAAATTTACTCAGTAAGGCTTCACAAAGAATGAAGGTCCGTGCCAATATCGGTGAAGCCGCCGGAGCGGGTATTACCGAACACATTCATTTCCATATCGTCCCCCGCTGGCTGGGCGATACGAACGTTATGCCAGTTATCGGTCAGACTAAAGTTATGGTTCAGGGTCTCCACGAAACCTACGATTTATTGAAACCGGAATTTGATAAACTGTAAAGAAAGCAGTTGGATTGCGGTTGTAGATTGAGACAAAATTTTGTAATCTTAGACTTCTTATAAATCAGGTGATCACACGATGCTGACAATCCAACATACCTGGCTACCCTACTTATATCTCTATCTAGTGGGGGGCGCCTTTTTCCTTTTGGGCATGATTATTATCCGGAAGAGTGGGGCGATTAATCTTAAGCTAAAGAAACATCGCTTCTGGAACCGAGTGCTGATTTTCGGGTTCTTCTGGTTTGTGGTGATGCATGCAATTTTAACCTACGTAGCCTTGAATTGGTAAGCTATGGAAACATTTCATAATATCGGAACTTCCACAGACTGGATTGTCATGGTCCTGTATTTTGTCGGGATCATGTTATTCGGTAGTTATTTCGGACGTTATACCCGTAATACGTCCGATTTCTTTTTTGGTGGGCGCCGCTTTGCCTGGTGGCTGATCGCCATGTCAATCGTGGCTACCGGTGTCGGCAGTCATAGTTTTGTGAAATATTCCGCTAAGGCTTTTGAACACGGTTTCTCTTCGTCCATGACCTATATCAATGACTGGTTTTTCGTGCCATTTTTTCTATTCGGCTGGTTGCCGATTATCGTTTATTCCAAGGTGCGCTCGATCCCGGAATATTTTGAAAAACGGTTTAGTCCCTCGGCCCGTTTTCTCGCCACCATTCTGCTGATGATGTATATGATAGGCTACATTGGAATTGGTTTTTTAACGCTTGGGAAAGCCGTACTGCCCATGCTGCCGGAAGCTTTCAGTGTCATGGGAACAGCGGTGGACATAACCCTGATGCGGGCGGTGATCGTTATTGCTGTCATAACCGGGATTTACATTACTTATGGGGGGCAGACGGCAGTTATTTTTACCGATTTGCTACAGGGCTTTATTTTGATATTCGCAGGTCTGTTTCTGTTTTTCCTCGGAGTAGATTATATCGGCGGTTTTGGTATTTTCTGGAATCTTTTACCAGTGGAGTGGAAATTACCACTCGCACACTATAATAATCCCGCTAGTTTTAATTTTGTGGGCATATTCTGGCAGGATGGCGTAGCCGGGTCGATTGGTTTCCTGTTTATGAACCAGGGTCTGATCATGCGTTTTATGGCTACCCGCAGTGTCAACGAGGGACGCAAAGCAGCCGCTTTCAATATCCTGTTCATGCTGCCGATTTCGGCGATTGTGGTCGGTAATGCAGGTTGGATCGGCAAAGCTATTTCCGTGGCCGACCCCTCGGTGGTGTCGCCCAATACTTCCCCGGATCAGATTTTCGTGGTGGTAGCTAGTATTGTGGCAATGCCCGGTGTGTTTGGGTTTATTATGGCCGCACTTACTGCGGCCTTGATGTCCACGGTGGATACGTTAATCAATGCTACGGCGGCGATTTTCATAAATGATGTCTACCGGCCGACTAAGAAATTCATCCAAAAAAACCGGAAATCCGCGCCGGTCAATGAGAAAAAGGAATTGTTTGCCGCCCGGATCGTATCGATCGTTATTACCGCTACCGGTGTATTGGCCGTTCTGGCTTTCAAGAATTTCCCTACGGTCTATGAAGCCCATGGATTTTTCCATTCCACGCTTACACCGCCATTAGTGATAGCGATCTTCCTGGGTGTTTTCTGGAAAAAATTCACTCCGGCCGCCGTGATGACCACCTTTATTGGCGGCGTGTCGCTGATGATCCTGGGCGCTCGTTATCCCGGTATTTTGATTGCCCCGGTAGATCACGGCATCACGATGAATCCGGATCATCCTTATTCCTATATTCGGGCATTGTATAATATGCTAGTATGCTTTGGTGTTGGCGTACTGGTTACTTTTACAACCCAGTTTCAGAAAAATATTATCCGTAAGCTTAAAGCAGTAGGCAATCACCGGCAAATCGCCTACGGCATAATGGGACTAAGCGTTATTCTTTTCTTAATGATTGTTTTGAATATAGGATCATTGTCATTCCTTATAATTGTTGCTGTGCTGTTGATCACGACCGTGCCGATTTCAGTGACTTATTTCGGACATTATGACGAAGTCTATAACACGGTTGGTCTCACTTCATGGTCGCTTGATACAGCCCGTGAACTGTTTAAAGGCAGTAAGGTTAACGATCTGGAAGGCGAAATAGTAGATGTTAACTGGAAAATAGTTGAAGGTGAAGGCAATATCATCAGAATGTCACAAAACGATATGCGTAAGATGAAAGCCCGGGAAGGTGATCTGCTGTACCTCTGTGATAAACGCAAATGGTTAGGCGGCTTAAAATCCATCCATGTTGTTTTTGGCAAACCTCATGACGAAGATGGTATCATCTACATCATCGATGAACAACGAAAAGGCGGCCTGTTTGCAGAGGGCAGGATATTAACGGCTGAAAAGGAAATGTAGTTCTTTTACCGGCTGGAAATATTAACTAAATTCGCCCCGCTTTTTTGAAGAAATAACCACGGAGACACCAAGTTCACCAAGGTCTCCAAGCTTATTTAAAGAATTCCGTAGTAGTCCCGATGTATCGGGACGGGTGACTGTTAATCCGCCAGTTGGCGGATTGGTGGTTCGAGTTCGGAAAGTTGATTGAAATACTAAAAGAATTCCGGAGTAGCTCAATGGTAGAGCGGGTGGCTGTTAACCACTAGGTTGGGGGTTCAAGTCCCTCCTCCGGAGCAATGTTCTGCGTTTATGTTTTGTATAGTGTAAAAATTGATCGCCTGTATATCGGTCAGACACAGGATTTGAAGAAGCGCCTTCGTGAGCACCGTGAAGGCGTTTCATTTTATACAAAACGTGCCAGCGATTGGAGACTAATTCAAAGTGAAGAATTCCAAACTCGTTCTGAAGCCATGCGCCGGGAGAAGCAATTAAAGACATACAAGGGCAGAGAATATTTAAGGAATAAATATCTGAGTGGTTGAACGAAGTGAAATCAACTGACTGGCTGACTGTTAATCCGCCCCGATTCGCACTATAGTGAGAACTTTAAGCGCATGGTTGTGATGGAATTTGAAAGAAGAAACGGGACAATCGTGGCCACAATTTATGCAGCAATACATAGTAATAATTCTGACCAGGTTTATTTGCCTGAAGGACGAAAACCATGAACAACGAACAAAACCCCACCATCGAATTTGACGACTTCGGACTGGCCGAGCCGGTATTGAAAGCAGTCCAGGATCTCGGCTACGAAACACCGTCACCGATCCAGGCTCAGGTAATCCCCAACCTGTTAGAAGGCTACGACCTGGTGGGCCAGGCCCAAACCGGAACGGGAAAAACTGCTGCTTTCGCCTTGCCGCTGCTTTCGCGGATCGATCTGAAAATCAAGTCTCCCCAGGTACTGGTGCTTACGCCTACCAGGGAATTGGCGATCCAGGTCGCAGAAGCATTTCAGGGCTATGCTGCCAGGCTGAATAATTTCCATATCCTGCCCATCTATGGCGGACAGAGTTATACAATACAACTTCGGCAACTGAAGCGGGGTGTCCAGGTTGTCGTTGGTACGCCGGGACGGGTAATGGATCATATGCGCCGCGGCACCTTGAACCTGGACGCCATTTCCACTCTCGTACTGGACGAGGCCGATGAAATGCTGCGCATGGGATTCATCGAAGACGTGGAATGGATATTGGAACAGACACCGGCGGAACGGCAGATCGCTCTCTTCTCCGCAACGATGCCAATGGCCATCCGCAGGATCGCCCGGAAATATCTGAATGACCCTAAGGAAATCTACATCAAGACCCGGACATCCACCGTGGAGACCACGAATCAACGCTACTGGATGGTGAGCGGTTACCACAAACTGGATGCACTGACGCGAATACTGGAGGTGGAAGTATTTGATGCCATCCTTATTTTTGTCCGCACCAAGGTTAGTACCGCCGAACTTTCCGAGAAGTTGGAAGCCCGCGGTTATACCTCGGCACCACTCAATGGTGATATCCAACAGCGCCAGCGTGAGCGTACCTTAGAACGGTTGAAATCGGGCAAATTGAATATCCTGGTTGCCACCGACGTGGCCGCCCGGGGACTGGATGTCGACCGCATCAGCCATGTTATCAATTATGATATTCCATATGATACAGAAGCCTACGTTCATCGCATCGGCCGCACCGGCAGGATGGGACGGAAAGGTGAAGCCATCCTGTTTGTGGCTCCCCGCGAAAAACGGCTGCTGCGCGCAATCGAGAAAGCCACCAACCAGAAAATCGATTTGATGAGGCTGCCCACGACGGCTGATATCAATGATAAGCGGATAGAACGCTTCAAGGAGCGGATTACCCAGGCCCTGGGTACAGAAGAACTGGAGCCTTACGCTCAGATTATCGACCAGTACCGGATGGAGTCAAATGTTCCCTCAATCGAGATTGCCGCCGCCTTGGCAAAACTTCTTCAAGGGGACAACCCACTGTTGCTGAAGCCGGAACCGGAAAGGACCAGAGAAAAACCATCACGTGATAAACCGGAAAGGCGCAGCCGGCGTGGCACTGAAAAAAGCGCCAGGGGCGAAAAGTCCCATAAGCCATTTACTCGACCGGAAACAGGAATGGAACGATTCAAAATTACCGTGGGACATTCCCATGGCGTTAAACCCGGCAATATTGTTGGTGCCATCGCCAACGAGAGTGGGCTGGATAGCGAATTTATCGGTCGGATCGATATTTTTAAGGAATTCAGCACAGTCGATTTACCGGAAGGAATGCCTAAGCATCTGCTGAACTTGCTGAAGAAAGTAGTCGTTTCCGGTCAGCGCCTAAATATTTCAAAATTCAAAAAAGAACGAACCGACAATAAAAGAAAGAGCAGTGCAAAGGCTAAGGGAAAAAAGCCCAGGATACCATCAAAAAGAAAAAGAGGATAAGGATACCTATTCTGTACTCTTGACCTATTTGATTGTACGATTCTTGACTTAATAAATTACATTGGCGCATTTTTCAACCCATATTTGAAACTAAAAACGGATGCAGCAAAATTGCACCATACTGTTTAGCCTCATTCTTAAACACTAGAATCAACCAGAAAATCATTTTGTTTTGATCGTAATGCAGGTAGAACTTCCTTCCCTTATAAAACGTATATTTGAACAAATAAATAAATATAATAGGAATTCCATATGCTCATTCGTTCTAGAATTTTCAACGTTGTTATTATTATGCTAGTTCTTACCGGTTGTCAAAAAAAGACCCAGACACCAATTCATGAACAGGTCCAACCGGTTGGCGCGGTCCCAACCAATATGATAACTGGAAAGGTGGTTGAAACAATCGATAGCGGAGGCTATACCTATGTTCGTGTCAATAATGGAACCGAGGATGTCTGGGCTGCCGGCCCGCTTTCGAAACTTAAAGTTGGCGACCGGATTTCTTTTCCGCTGGAAATGCCTATGGATAATTTCACCAGTGAAAGCCTGGAAAAAACTTTTACGAAAATCTATTTTGTCAATCGGTTCTCAACGAGTGGTGTCGGCGCAAAAAAGTCCAATATGATGTCAATGAATTTGCCTGCCAAAATGGCTCCTGGTGCCCCGAAACCGGTGAATTATGAAGTTGAGCAAGTGCCCGGCTGGGAAGGTGGAATTACAATTGCCGAATTATACCGGGATAAGAATAAGTACAACCAGCAGACCATCCGCCTACGGGGCCGGGTAGTAAAATTCACAGCACAGGTCATGAACCGAAACTGGATCCATATCCAGGATGGGACTGACTTTGAAGGATCATTTGATCTTACAGTGACATCAAATACAACTGTAAATGTTGATGATATTGTGGTCGTCGAGGGTAAAGTTATTTTGGATAAGGATTTTGGCTTTGGCTACAAATACGATGTGTTGGTGGTCCAGGCTGAGGTAACTGTAGAATAATTAATTTCGATGGGTTAATAGCTGTTTTCATCTAACGGTACCTTGCCGCGAGATATCTGGTAGAGCGATATTGTGTATCCCTGCACCAGCGGATTGCCGAAACGAGAGTGCTTCAATTTCCAGTGTGCCTGATTATGTTGAAAAATGCTTTTCGGTAATGGTCTCCTATTGGCAATTCACGACCACCGATGTTTACAAATTGTTTTTCAATTTTCACAATATATTGCAGACCGATTACATAGGATTTATGGATTCTGGTAAATCTATCAGCTGGCAGAGAGGCCAGCAGTTCATCCATATTCATCCGCGACAACAATAGGGCTATTTTACCAGTCTACCGTCGCTAAGGTGTCACCGGGGAGGGAAATTTGTGAATAAGTGGTTTTATTCCCCTCTTGACCTGGCTGCCGAAAATGCATGCAAGCAGGGAGGGGAACCCGCAAAGTGGGAAGGGGTGTGTTGAATGATGAATAATGAACAAGGATTAACGAAATAAGAAGTAACACTGGCACGTACTTCGAAATTCAACATTCGTTAATCGGTGTTGGATATTCCTGTATTCATCCTGCCTGCCGAAATTGCATGCTGGCAAGGAGGGCTCCGCGCAGCAGGTGGGAGTAATTAAGGGCTGTTGCTCCCTACCCCGTATTTCAAGCAATTTATGTCAGTTATTAAAAAGTAATAACGTTGTAATCACCCTTGATGTATTCCGTTAGTTCACCACCCATGTATTCTACGGTAAGACCCAACTCTTCCAGTTTTTCGGAAACGCCATACTGATCGGCGCAAGCTTTACAGGCCTTGGCAACAATTCCCGCATCCATCATTTTCTGAAGGGACTCCTGTACTTCCTGATCTTCGGAAAGTAATTTGGAGGATGGTCCCCACACAATCAGTGTTATATGTTTCCACCACTCAAAGCGCGGGGCATTACCGGCATACATAAATACCATTTTCAGAGCCACATCCCGGTCACCGCTGGTCCACAGGATCACTAATTTCTCATCATTGGGAATATCACCTGCTGGTGTTTGAGCGCTAGTGAAATTTATCAGCAGGAAAAGAGCGACTGCAGCTGTAAATAATATTGATTTTATTTTCATTTTGAACCTCCCGATTCAATGTGTTAATTAAGACTGCCCTCCGAATTGTGAACTGTACCCATTATTCCTCTTCAATATCCTTAACGCAGCGAAAACCGATCGCGAAATCGACCCAGTTGGCAGACATACTACTACGGTAATATACTTTTTTGCAGCCTGGTCCGGAATGCCAACTGCCACCGCGAATCACCCGGCCGGTACCTTTGTCCGGTCCCGGTGGATTAATTTCCGGACTAATTGAATAATAATCTCCTACGTAGTGGTCGGCGGTCCACTCCCAGACATTTCCTGCCATATCATGCAGGCCAAATCCGTTCGCTTCAAATTGTCCCACCGGCTCAATCCGATTGGTCCAGTTACCCGGTAGGTTAGCAGAGGAGGATTTATCCCAGTTGTTTCCATTAGGGTATTCCTTTCCCACCAATCCGCCTCGCGCGGCATATTCCCATTCCGCTTCGGTTGGCAGGCGTTTACTGGCCCATTCGGCATACTTATCGGCATCGGACCAACTAACCCCAACAACCGGATAATCGGCGTATTTTTCACCACAGCGAAAGATGTCGACATTCCAGAATTCCGGTAACCGGTGTTCGGTAGCGGTGCAAAATCGAAGATATTCACTGTTGGTAACTTCATACCGATCTATAAGAAATGAATCCAGGGTCACCTGATGGGCAGGTTTATAGTTAGCCTTACTGATGCTGTTCTTTCCCATGGTGAATATACCACCTGGAATAACTACCATACCTGTTTCCTGGCCAGAAATCGGATTTGTGATCATGATCAATATTATTAGCAGGAAAAAGGACATACGAATTTTTGTTGGCATTATTTACCTCCCAGTATCAAATGAAAATGAAATTTAATCCGCCTTCGCGTACGACTATGGCGGACAAGAAGGCTTGGTTAAATTCCCCGCTGCTTGCGGCGGAATAATGGGTCCAGGGCTTGCCCTGGGGTTCATACCATTGATTTCCTTAATCGATATTTTGTCTTTTAATAGAGTTAATCACCTGCGCCGAATTCCTTCCAACTAGATTTAAATATATGGATTTTCCTCTATATGGTGTATAGTAATAACGGTAATAATTTAACTATGGTTTGATTGGAAGAGTGGTTGGCGCCTTTACGGAATAAATCACAGTTATGCAGTTAAAACCTGGGTAAATTGATCATGGAATTTATTAAGAATTAATTTTGTTAATATCAGTCATGCATTTTTGTCTAAACAGGATGATCTAATGGTTAAGAAAGCGAATCTGAAAATTACTTATAAATTTTTATTAGGTAATGGACGGAAGGTGGATTATTCCATACAACTTGATAGTGAATCATTAGCGTATATATCCGACCCTGCCAGGTATTACCCGGAGTGGACACGGTTGGATTATGAGCCGCGCTGTAATAATTGTTCCCTTGTAAATCAAAATATGGAATATTGCCCGATCGCTGTTAATCTGGTGGATGTGGTACATGTATTTAAAGATACTTTATCCTATGAACCAGTTGATTGTGAAGTGAATACACATGAACGGACATATTATAAGAGGAACATTCAGATTCAATCCGCACTGAGTTCGCTGCTAGGGATTATCATGGTCACCAGTGGTTGCCCGGCCCTGGATAAGTTGCGGCCAATGGTAAAGTTTCATTTACCATTCGCCTCTATTGAAGAAACGATTTACCGGGCTGCTTCGATGTATTTACTGGCCCAGTATTTCCGAATGAAGCATGGTTTTAAAACCGACCTGGATCTGAAAGGGTTGATTGCAGTTTATCAGAAGATAGATCAGATTAACGGGCGGCTGTGTAGAAGGATTCGCAGCGCAACTAACCAGGATGCCAGTCTTAATGCGGTAGTTGTACTGGATGTTTTTGCCAAAATGGTGCCAATTTCGGTTGAAGAAACATTATTCTCTTTCGATGGTTTGTTCACTAAGTATTTAAATTAATAAATCTGTAAATAATCCATGTGCCGGTGGATTGATTTGCGCATGAACCCTATTCGCGATCAAAATGTTTAACGGTTTCAATCGGCATAATTTTTGTAAGAATAGTTGGTATTAGTTAGTATTAGCATCAATATTGCCTATGGGTAAAGTAAAGCTAAAACAAAACGGCCAGAAATTCAGAATTGCTAACAGCCGACAATTTTCAGTTGTAGCGATATATATATTCCTGTCGTTCACCGCTGCATCGGGGGTCGACAACAGTACGGAACCGGATCTTTTCAAAGTTTGCGGTCATTATAATTACCCGCCCTACGAATTTTTAGATCCTTCTGGCGAGCCCACCGGATTTAATGTTGAAATATTTAACCAAGCAGCGAAACTTGCCGGACTGGAAGTTCAACTGGAATTAGGACCATGGGAGGAAGTCTATACTGCGTTGGAAACTGGTGAGATAGATGTACTTATTGGCATGTATTTCTCCGCTTCTCGCGCCGAGAAATTTGATTTTACAATTCCTTATGAAACCGTATCATATTCCCTTTTCATCCGCAGAAATTCATCGATCAGACGATTGGATGATCTGCCCGGTAAAGACATTGTACTGGTTGAGGGGGGTGTCAGTATTGACTATATTACCGAACAGCATTTTTCCTCTACAATCCATCAAGTTTCATCATCGATAGATGCCTTACGTCTCTTAGCCGCTGGGTATTACGATTGTACATTGATACCGAAAGTACAGGGTCAATATAATATTCAACGCTATGGTTTTAATAATATAGAGGCTGTTGGTCCCTTGTTACTACCACGCAATCTGAGCTTTGCTGTAGTGAAGAACAAACCGGAACTATTAGCTAAACTTAATGAAGGTCTGCGCCTGCTATAGGCTTCCGGTCAATTGGAGCGCATTCACAAAAAATGGATTGATATTTATGAACAAAATCATTTAGTTAAGCAACAGATAATTCGTTTTTCTATTTGGATTGGTATAGCTTTTATCCTCCTGTTATTAATCAGTATAGGTTGGGTATCCACCTTAAGAAAACGGGTTAAAGAGAAAACCTTGGATTTAAGGCAGGAAATAAGTGAGCGTAAACAGGTGGAGGATGCATTACAACAAGCAAATCATTTGCAGGAAGTAATTTATAAAATAGCCAATGCTGCCAGTGGCAGTGGCAATCTAGATCAGTTATTTTCACTGATTCGTCAAACTCTGCATGATGTAATTGATACAAGCAATTTTTATATAGCACTAATTGATGAGGGAAAGAGAGAATTATATTTTCCATATCTCGTGGATGAAAAGGATGAAGAATCTTATCCGATACCCGTCACTTCCGGGCTGACCGGATATATACTCAGGACCAATAGATCCGAGATATTCAGTAAAAGTGAAATCCTTCAATTAGTAGAAGCAGGCGAAGTAGAAAAGATTGGTACACCTTCCGAACAATGGTTAGGGACACCACTTCGAATAAGGGAAGAAGTAATCGGAGCAGTAGTTGTACAAAGCTATCGTGATCCCAATCTGTATAACTATAAGGGCTTGGAAGTGTTAGAATTCGTTTCGAATAAGATAGCCAATGCAATTCATAATAAACAAAGTCAAGAAACCATAATTAAATCAGAAGAAAAATACCGGGTATTATCAGCACAGCTAACCGAAGCTAATTCAGTGAAAAAATTATTATTGGATGTGATTACCCATGACTTAAAAAATCCCGCTGGGGTCATAAGTGGGATGAGTGAAATATTGATTGAAGAAAACCCTGGCGACCAGGGGCTGCAACTTATTGGTGAAAGCTGCTCCAACTTACTGAAAGTAATTGATAATGCTATAATAATGTCTAAAGTCACGCTCGGTGAACAGATCATCAAAGAAGATATTGACCTGGCGGAAATGATCCGCTCCGTTGCAACCGAATTCGATTCGATACTGACCGCCAATGATATGACCTTCCATTTTACCTTTGATAAAGAAATATTTGTAAAAGCCAATCCAATAATTGCGGAAGTATTTAAAAACTATATCAGTAATGCTGTTAAATATTCAGCTGATGGTAAGAAAATTGTTGTTGAAATACATGAAGAGGACAATATTATTACCGTGGATTATATTGATTTCGGCCCAACCATTCCCAAGGGAAAACGACCGCTAGTGTTTAACCGTGGAGTTCAATTGGAAAAAGCGGCTAAACGTGGCCGCGGATTAGGATTGGCAATCGTTAAACGAATTGCTGAAGCTCACAATGCGGAAGTCGGTGTATTACCAAACAAACCCAACGGAAATATATTTTATTTTAGAATTCCATATATTTAATTGATGCATTCATCCAGCTTTAGGTTGGTGATATAGAACAGTATTTGACAATGTTTCGCAGGAACTCCTCTGCTGGAGTATTGGAGCATTCTTGTCGAAAATTACATTACTCCACAATTCCCCTGCACACCACTTACGCTCAAAGAGCAGTCATTTATCCTTGTTATTAAATTTGTTATCTAGTAATAATCGATTATTTCAAAAGTTGTATTTTCAACTTAGTGGAATTAGTGGATGTATTCAAATGAATAAAATATATGCCCGATGGTATCCCATTGGTATTCCAGCGAAATATTATCAACTATCCGACATTTTCGATTGTTTACTCAACAATACTGGTGTGTAATTTGAAACAGCATTATGTTTGGTATAGCGCATAATAGAAATTCAAAAGGAATCCGTCTAATGCGATTGTTCCTGATCATATTTCTTACATCGTTTTCCTGGGCAATTAATTTTGACACTTACTTTACTGGACAAACTTTCCGCTTCGATTATTTTCATAGTGGCACGGCCGAAGAGGAACATGTTAGTTTCGATCAAGTCCGATCAGAGGGACCCTGGCCCGGCAGCCGCACCAAGTTGATTGACGACACCGACCTCGGTAAGTATTATTTTGAAGTGATTGATTTAACCAGTACGGAAATTATTTACTCCCGTGGTTTTTGCAGCATTTATGGCGAGTGGGAAACAATTGGCGCGGCGTTGGACGGAAACTGGGGCACGTTTCACGAATCGCTTCGTTTTCCTGAACCGCGAGCAGAAGTTATCGTGCGCTTGTATAAGCGCCGGGATGATGGGAAGTTCCGTGAAATATATGCTTGTCGTATTGATCCCCAAGCCTACACAATTAATCGATCAGCTCTAAAAACGGGACATAAAATATGGAACCTATTTACGAATGGTGATCCAAAAGATAAAATAGACATTTTGATTCTTGGTGATGGTTACACCCGGAAAGAAAAACGCAAATTCCATGCTGATGTCAAACGACTGGCCGGCGCTTTGTTCAATATCGAACCATTTCGTTCCCGGCAATCCGATTTCAATGTGCGAGCCATCGATATTTTTTCACTGGAATCCGGTATTTCCAATCCCCGGGCAAAGGCCTGGAAGCAATCGGCTTTGGGTCTAAAATACAACACTTTCGATTCGGATCGCTATGTGTTGGCTTATGATAATAAAACTGTGCGCGAAATTGCCGGTCCGATGCCCTATGACGCCCTGATAATTCTGGTTAACAGCGATAAATATGGCGGTGGTGGTATTTTCAATCTTTATTCCACAGTCGCCGTCGACACGAAACCGGCTGAATATATTATGGTGCATGAATTCGGGCATTCCTTTGCCGGGCTCAGCGACGAATATTATACATCGAATGTTGCTTATGAGGAATTTAATCCACCTGGGATTGAACCCTGGGATCCAAATGTAACGGCATTGCTGGACAGTACAGGCGTTAAATGGAGCACCCTGGTAGAGAAGGATACTCCGATCCCCACGCCCTGGGATCAAGCGGCTTATGACAGTGCTCGCGTAAATTACCAAAATCAACGAACCCAGATGATTGCTTCCGGTTCAAGCGCTGATTCCATGAATGTCTTGTTTGATGCTGTTAAACGAACAACAGTGCCTGTTTTGGAAGCTAATCAATATTATGGCATTGTCGGCGCTTTTGAGGGCGCCGGTTACCAGGCTCAGGGACTCTACCGCCCGGAGATCGATTGCATCATGTTTTCCCGTAACCCGGACCATTTTTGCCGGGTCTGCCAGGCGGCCATCACGCGAGTGATTGATTTATACACCAAATAATTTTACATAAGGACAATTCTTAAAAGTTATCCTGACCAGGCAATATTTCCAACCGGATTCGAATTCTGAAAATGCTGGAAGTCCAGGCTGATGTAACGGTTGAATAATTAATTTCTATGGCTTAATAGCTGTTTTCATCTATCTGTACTTTGCCGCGAAATATCCAGTAGATGGAAACGGTGTATCCCAACACCAGCGGCATACCTATCCCAACCATTATCAGCATTATTTTCAATGTCTTTGTACTGGAGGCGGCATTGTAGATCGTTAAGCTGTGTTCGGGGAATGGATTGGAATACACCAAGTGCGGAAACAAGCCCAGACCAAACAAGGCCAGGAGGGCGGTAATTGCCGCTGACGAAGATAGAAAAGCCCGCCAATAGCGCTTTGAATTGATTTCGCGAGGAATATTAGCAATCGCCAACATGTTAGCGAAAACTATAATAAATAACCAGGGATTGTTACGGATGTGTTCTGTAAAGTGCGGAATGAATAACAGGGTTGCCATTGTGATTGTAATATAACTGATTATGAAAAATAATATGGTATTATTCACCCAACTCAGCAATTTATTCTGAATGGAACCTTCAGTTTTCATTATTCCGTAGATGGCTCCGTGCATCATGAACAGGGCGACGGTAGTAATACCGACGGCAATAGCGTACGGATTTATGAGTTCCCAGAAGGTACCACTGAATTCATGATGGATATCTAAGGGGATTCCCCGTACCAGGTTTCCTACGGTAATACCGAATAAAAAGGCACTCAGTATACTGCCGGCGCTGAAGCTGACATCCCACATGTTCCGCCACCAGGCCATGGGCATTTTGCTGCGAAATTCAATCGCTACCGCCCGAAAGATCAGTGAACATAACAACAGCATAAATGCTAGGTAAAATCCGGAGAACACGGTTGCATAAGCTTCCGGAAAGGCGGCAAAAAGTACTCCGCCACCTGTGACTAACCAGACCTCGTTGCCATCCCAGACCGGTCCGATTGTATTGATCATGATCCTGCGTTCCTGATCGGCTTTAGTGAATAAGTGCAGGGCGCCGATCCCTAGATCGAAGCCATCCAGAATAGCATAGCCGGTGAACAGGATTCCTACTAAACAAAACCAGATAATATTTAGATCGATTGTCATGAGTCGGCCATATGGGTTGTGGTTATTAGATCTTCAGCGGCTGGTCCCACTTTAATTTTATGATTCAACAAGAATACGAAGAGCGCAAACAATAACAGATAAATCAATGTAAACAGGATCAGGGAACTCAGAATGGCTCCAGCGCCTACGGATTGTGAAAGGGCATCGGAAGTGCGTAACAAGCCATAGACAATCCATGGTTGCCGGCCAACTTCCGCGGCTATCCAGCCCAGTTGATTGGCAATCTGCGGTAACAACACGGCGACCAATAGTATTTTCAACATCAGGATATTTTTTAATAGCCGTCTTCTGTGGAATAACCAGGCGGAAAGCAAGCTCAGCCCGATCAGGGTCATGCCGATTATTACCATCAAATGGTAGGCCTGGAAGACAATATTCACCGGTGGGCGATCCTCCGGTGCGAAACTCCGTAGACCGGTAACCGGGGTATTCGTGTCTCCGTATAGAATCAGACTGAGTATTCCTGGTAATCGGATTCCGAAAACCTGTTCCTGCTCATCGTTGACCCAGCCCAGCAGGTACATATCGGCTGGAGCGGAAGCCGGAAAATGTCCTTCAAAAGCAGCCAGTTTAGCTGGCTGATGCTCGGCGATCATCACGGCGCTGGAATGACCCGTTAGTAACTGCCCCAGGGAGGCCAGCACGGCAACTGCCAGAGCAATTTTAATACTGGCCCGGGCAAAATCAATATGCTTCTTTTTTAATAGATAATAGGCGCTCACGCTAATGACCAGAAAAGCTCCGGCCTGCCAGGCGCCCATTATTGTATGACTCAAGCGATCAACTGTGGATGGATTAAATACCATTGCCCAGAAATCGATAATTTCTGCCCGTGTTTTTAATCCATGCTCGACAATTTGGTGTCCGGTGGGGGTCTGCTGCCAGGAATTGGCTACGATAATCCAGATAGCGCTGAAATGAGCGCCGAGGGCTACCATCACAGTGGAAAAGAAATGCATTTTCCGGGATATTTTATCCCACCCAAATAGCAGCAGAGCCAGAAATCCGGACTCCAGGAAAAAAGCAAATAGCCCTTCGGCGGCCAGGGCGCTGCCAAATACATCGCCGACAAAGCGGGAGTAGGTAGCCCAATTGGTACCAAACTCAAATTCCATTACAATTCCGGTAGCAACTCCGATGGCGAAAATCAGTCCGAAAACGCGTACCCAAAAGCGAGTCATCTGGTAATAAACAGCTTTGCCGGTTTTCAGGTACGCACCTTCCATGATAACCAGCAGTAGGCCAAGTCCAATACTGAGGGGTGGGAAAATATAATGAAAACCAATTGTAAAGGCGAATTGCAGGCGGGCTAATAACAGTGTATCCATAAACGGCAGTGAAGTTTAAATCATTGGTATAATTTAGAACAATCAGTATTTATGGGCATTATTTGCAGTTGTAATTGAATGGGTCAATGATGCGGTAGTCCGGTTCCTGACAACCAGCACCCAGTCCTCAACAATCTGATAACTATGCGATCTTAGCATCTCCCTCGCGAATCAATACCGGACACGAAACTTGCGCAAACAGGCCTTATGATTAGATCCATAAAATGAAAACGCGAATCAGGTAAGATGCCAGAGCGCCATACTGTACTTTTGAGAGACACATTTTCCTTAGAGGAAGAGGGCTATTTTGGCCGGGTCTGCCAAGCGGTAATTGTGCGTGTGATCGATTTGTACACCAAATAATTTAATATAGGGTCAACTCTTAAAAGTTATCCTGACCGGGCAATATTTCCTACCGGAAGCAAAGACCGGGAAGGTTCCTATTGCTGTATGTGAAATGATATTTGTATACTTCGCCATATAACGAAATGTAATTATATTAATTATGCGCACCGAAGTCAAATTATTCAAAGCCCTGTCAGATACCAACCGGATTCGGATCTTGAAAATGCTGGAAGTCCGGCCGCTTTGTGTATGTGAGATCACAGAAATATTAGGTCTGGCACCTTCCACCGTTTCCAAACACTTGTCATTGTTGCGGGATACCGAATTGATTGGCGACATGAAGGAAGGCAAATGGGTCAATTACCACCTGCAGGCCGGAGCAGATGATGATCGGGTACAGCAGTTATTGAATCTGTTGGCTGAATGGTTACCAGAAGATAAAATTATTAAAAGTGATCAACAAAGGGCTGGTGAGGTCGATCGCAATATTCTTTGTGCAAGCTGATATGAATTGGCGCGAAGAAATTAAATATCTGGTCTGGATTATTGGTGGTTTTATTCTATTCTATTTTCTACCAGTGGAGGGGGACCTACTGGCGGAAGCGGTGACAGCCTCATTATCTCTGGCCAAATGGTACGCCCGTGAACACGTGTTATTATGCCTGGTGCCGGCTTTTTTCATTGCCGGTGTGATTGCCGTATTCATCAGCCAGGCCGCGGTAATTAAATATTTTGGCGTCACTGCTAAAAAATGGCTGGCCTACCTGATTGCCTCCGTTTCCGGATCGGTGCTGGCAGTCTGTTCCTGCACGATCCTGCCGCTGTTTTCCAGCATTTATAAGCGGGGCGCCGGTATCGGTCCGGCGGTGACCTTCCTGTATTCCGGGCCCGCTGTTAATATTCTGGCAATGATTTTGACCGCCCGGATTCTGGGCTTCAAATTGGGGGTAGCCCGCATCATCGGAGCGGTATTGTTCAGTATTGTGATCGGATTGATCATGCAATTCATCTATCGCCGGGAAGAAACGAAAAAAGCTGCCGATTTGCAGGTCTCGGAAATGACGGTCACCCATCCCCTCTGGCAGACGGCGACCCATTTTTTCATTCTCGTGGCCAATCTTGTTTTTGCCACTTCGGCGTCACCAGAAAAAATGACTGCAATCTGGACACCGATTTGGGCT
>DAOWAH010000419.1 GCA_030634675.1 Fidelibacterota bacterium | reverse complement strand
TTTTCAGGTTCATTCTAACTACTTTATTTGTTCACTAACCATTCCAAATCTACGTTCACGTTTCTGGTATTCGCCTATCGCCTCTAAAAGTTCCCGTTCCCTGAAGTCAGGCCAGAAAACCGGAGTAACAAAAACTTCCGTATAAGCCATTTGCCATAACAAAAAATTACTGATTCGAAAATCACCGCCGGTGCGAATCAGTAAGTCAGGATCAGGCATTTGGCTAGTATATAAATGTTTGCTGATCATCTTTTCATCAATTGCATCCGGTTCCAATTCGCCGGCTAGAACTTTGTCGATCAGGGTCCGCAGGGCAGTAGTGATTTCCTGACGGCTGCCATAACTCAATGCCAGATTAAGATTTAATCCGGTATTGTTGCGGGTTAACTCTACCCCTTCCAGCATTCCCTGGCGGGCATCGGCGGTAAGATCATTAATTTGGCCGATCACCGATAATCTAACATTATTCTTGTGCAAATTCGCTACTTCGGCCCGGATAGTACTAAGCAACAACTGCATAATGGCTGAAACTTCCTTACGCGGACGATTCCAATTTTCCTTTGAAAATGTATACAGGGTAAGGTGTTTAATTCCGATTTCGCCACAAATTCTGGTAACCTCACGAACCGAATTAATGCCTTCGCGGTGGCCGGCAATACGTGGTAAAAAGCGCTTTTTTGCCCAACGACCATTTCCATCCATAACCATAGCAATATGTACCGGGATGTTTCCACGGTCGAATATGGCTTTGCGCAGTTGATCAGTATTGGTCATTTACAAATTCTATTCCATAACCCAAATACAAAACTAAAATTACCCTTTCAGCTCTTCGTCAGTCAAGGGATAGTCTACAATGAAATCTACTATAAAACCGCATATTACTTTTATTTACGCAGCCGCCTGCAATCGCTTTCAGGAAAGCTCATAAAACAATCCCGTACTGAAACAGATAGTATTTAAACAATATTTCGGCAATTAATACGGAAACCAGTGTGGGATACAGCAGGTTTAACGCCAAATGATAAGAATTCCGCTGCACCTGTAAAAAAACCAGCCCGATCGACAACAGCGGGATTAAAATACCGAAGAGGACTGCAAAACCTGGTATATAACCCTGCACGGTTATTAAAAATTCTTGCAGGCTGAATACTTCCGGCATCTGGCTGATCGGCCCCCAAATTACACTGTATGCTATCCAGACCAATCGGATTACCAATACGGCTAATACCGTTCTCAGGATGTACCATACCGCTTGCATTACTTCGGTATTATCAGGGGTTTTACTAATATTCACGGTCAGCAATAGGGTTAAACCCAGAAGTACGGAGCCTGAAATCTGAATAAGAAAAACGGATAATGCGGGGAAGATTATTATCTCCGTCACCTGATAGAAGACAACCAAACCAAATAGGGAAGGTATCGATATTACCATGATATGAATCCGGTCTCGGCCCCAATAAAAAGCCGTGGTGGCCGACAATGCTGCCAACCAAACCAGCCCGGACAGACGCAATTGGAGTCCAATTTTGAAATACCAGAGTAAACTGATGCCGATCAGTCCTGAAACTGCCGCCAGCAATAATTGATAGTGGTAGAATCGCGCTATTACGGACTTTTTATTGCACCATAAGCACAGGGGATATACGGCCCCGAAGGACAAGCCCATCAAAGTAGCGATAGCTGCAACAGAATTCATTTAAATCATACTAGTACTATGTTAATTCATTTCTGATCCGGTAGACCAAGAGCCTGGCGACCTGCCGGCGTGATCATGTCGGCATTCCAGCGGGG
>DAOWAH010000182.1 GCA_030634675.1 Fidelibacterota bacterium | reverse complement strand
CATTAATTGATAATAAATATTATTTACATCCGACTATTAATCGATTTAAAATCACCTGATCGAAGAACGATCAAATCACCAGGGGCTGTTTAATAAGCACGATTAATATTACCCATTCCCGGTTGAACCGGCTTCAAACGTTAGGGAACTGTAAACGTTTATTGGTCGTTAGCACAGTAATTTTTAATACTAACCCAATCGGATAGGATAATCCGGTTCAATTACTGCTTAAAATAATTAAATTAAACTTCATATGCGAATACGATTATTCATTTTTTCTCTTTTATCGCTTACGGGATATTTGGTAGCCGGGGTGGATTGGACAGTTCGTACCTCTAATGAGCACGAACTTGTGATCGATTTTACTTTTAATGTTTCTACCATCGATGATCTTAAACCAATTGAGCTTTTAATCGGACTACCTGGGGACGAGTATCCCGAGCTGGATGCTGCTTTCAAAGATAAACAAATCTTCCAGGCAAATACCGACGATTTGAACATTACCGGTGTCAATTGGCTGTTAAAACAAAGCTTGCGGGGTCTGAATGTCGCCTCCCTCCAGATATCACCTTATGCCGGTCAAAGTGAATATTATCGCAATTTGCGCGTAAACCTGACTTTCCACTCTGATCGACAGGTACATCAAACCATTCAAAAGGCCGATCAGAGCCTGCTGGTGCACCGGATAGTGAATTGGAATGTTGCCCGTAATTGGGGTATTTCACGGATCCCTAAACTTACAAAAATCACTGAATACCCCTCCGGTACCTGGTTTAGATTCAATGTGGCCGAGGATGGAATTATAGCCCTGCCCTACGACCTTTTTACAAATTTTTCTACAGTGCTAACCGATAGAGATCCTCGTAGTTTCAGGTTGTTTACCGGCAGTACGCAGGGCCGGGATCTAAGTAAACAAATCGTGCCTAATTACCAACCGATTCCGGAGAACCTAATCGAAACCGCAACCCTGATTACCGGTGAAAATGATGGCAGTTTTGATGTCGGTGATCAAATCATATTCTATGGTCGGGGGGCTAACGGATTTGATATAATAAATGAAAATGTTCAATTCCACCAGAGCATATTCTATACTGAAAATACTTATTGGCTGCTAATTCCTGATGACAACAATTTGCCCGGTCTCCGGATCGAAAACCGTGAATCAAATATAAATCCAACAGATACAACTGATTATGGTGTAGTATATCATCATCAGGAAGTCGATATAATTAATCCTTATGAAACCGGGACATACTGGGTCGGACAGCAGATTGTTAATGGATCATCCTATGCCATAAATTTTAATTTGACTGCCTCTACCTTGGATATTGATCCTCAGCTTATCGTTCGTATGCTGGGGGCTGGTAGTGGAACGCACCTGATTAAGGTTTATTATAAATCCAGGTTTAGCACACCGATTATCAGTCTGGTATGGTCTTCGGGTGGCCAAAGAACGATACAATACACAGACACTTCCAATGATACCACTTGGCAGGAAGGTAAGTTTATCCTGGAAAATGCCGCCACCACCGTTTTGTCCAAACCGTATTTCGATTATTTCACCCTGCGTTCCAGCCGCCAATTAACCTTCACTGGTAATCCCTACGATTTCTTCATTGATCCGGCCGGGAATGCTATACGCCTAAATTTTTCATCTACTTCTGATCCAATAGTCTGGGATATTACCAATCCTGCCGTGCCAAAACAGTTAACTACTGTTCCTGGTTCAGGTGGTTTTACTGTCGATGTTGAATCGGTGGCCGATTCCATTGGGCATCTAACAGTTTTTACTACCGCCGAAATTCCGGAGGTTAATCAAATAGCAGTGGTAGCTGACGCTGCTTTCAATTCCCTGCGTCATGCCGGACCTGGTGTCGATCATATTATCATTGGTCCGAATGAATATGCCACTGCCCTGCAACCACTGGTAGAGCACCGTGGAAGTTCCCTGTTTGCTCCTCTGGAACAGGTTTATCGCGAATTTAGCGCCGGTAATCCCGATCCCATCGCAATCAGGTTATTTGTGCAATGGGCGCTTGAGAACTGGTCCGTAACTCATCTCACTTGCTTGTTCCTGATTGGTGATGCGGATCACGATTATCGCAATATTACCGGCCAGTCAAAAATGGTGGTACCGACTCTATTTCTGGAGGGTTCACTGGACCATTATTATTCAACCGACGATCAGTTAGTGACCATTTATGGTCCTTTACCGGAAGTTGCTGTCGGAAGGTATCCCTCTCATTCCATTGCTGATGTTGAAGCATTCGTAGATAAAATCATTGCTTACGAAGACAACCCGGTGCCAGGATTATGGCGCCAGCGGCTCACCCTGGTAGCGGATGATGCCGCCCGGCCGGAGCCGACCCACGGCAGCATTTCCGTTGGAAAATCCCACACCCAGTATTCGGAAAGACTAGTCCCCTACATTTCACCGGCGGTTACGGTCCAAAAATTATACATGATGGAGTATCCCGAGGTCAGCGATGCCTCATCCTATGGTGTGGTGAAACCGGCGGCCACCCAGGCTTTGTTTGACCTGGTCAATCGTGGTACCGCCATAATCAGCTATATTGGTCACGGCAGTCCCCACCTGTGGGCTCAGGAACGATTATTAGACCAGAGCCGGGGAGACCTAAACTCGATTGTCACAAACGGCCGCCTGCCGATCTGGATCGCCGCCACTTGTTCCTGGGGTCATTTCGATGATATCAAGACCGAAGCGTTTTCCGAAGATTTAATCCGGGAACCAGGTGATGCTGCAATTGCCATCATTACTACCAGCAGACCAATTGGTGTCAATAGTAATTACGGGTATCTTAAAAATATTTTCCAACGTATGTTTCCCAACCGCCAGGTTACCAAGGAACCGATTGGAGTAGTATTGCAAAGTGTAAAAACAGGTGGAATTTCTGGAAAATATTTTCATTTGTTTGGTGATCCGGCCATGCTGCTACCGTTACCGGCTAATTCCATTTACGTCGCTGACCTGAAACCCAATCCATTGCGTACCCTGGAAACTGCTCAATTTTCCGGAGCCCAAACCGTATCAACCCAAGGCGGTGTTGGCTATATAATGATACAGGATGCGGACCGCACCGTAACCCGGGAGTATCGAATTGCCGGTCAGACGCAACACCTGACATATACTTTGCCCGGAGGAACCCTGTTCCGTGGTCAATTTGCCATCAACGATACCAATTTCAATGGGCAAATCCGTATTCCCAAAGATATTTCCTATTCCGACAACCCCGGGAAACTATCAATTTATTTCCAATCGGTGGATGATCCGCCGTTGGAAGCGCTGGGCTATCGGGAAGGTTTACATTTTATCGGTGGGACCAGTTTAAACGATACCGAAGGACCAATAATTACTTTCGAGGATCGCAATGGTCGTATATTCCATTCCGGTGACCACTTAATTCTAGATCAGGGTTTAATAATCAGGTTGTCCGATCCAATCGGGATAAACATGGCCGGTGAGGTGGGGCATGGAATTATTATTACCGATCTATTATCCGAGACGGATAGCGATTTTACCAATGATTTTATTTATGACATTAACAGCATTACCAAGGGCATAATCGATTATTCAAATTTTCTGTCCGGGAATTCCGTAGACCTGAAAGTAACCGCCTGGGATAATGCCAACAATCCGTCTGAATCAAGGATCACCCTTGCTCTGCAGGATTCGCCGGAGCTAAAGCTGTACCATGTTCTGAACTATCCCAATCCTTTCGCCCTCAAAACCCAGTTTACCTTCGAAATAACTGCGGCGGCTGAAATTGCCGTTACTATTTATACGCTACAAGGTCGCAAGATTAAAGCCCTGCCTAAACAAATATTCTCGGAAGGATATCATCATCTTGACTGGGACGGCCGGGATGAGTACGGCGGCCGTTTGGCCAATGGTGTGTACCTGTACCGCCTGGAAGCCAGCGATAATAACAGCAAGGTATCTATTATCGGGAAACTTGCGAAATACCAATGATGCCCCCAATTATACTTGCTTCAAATTCTCCCCGTCGTAAGGCCCTTTTACAGCAGATCGATCTGGAATTTGAAGTTAAGCCCGCAACCATTCATGAAGATTTCAGTCTTGATCTGCCACCGGATCAATTCGCCACCCATTACGCCCGGCTGAAAGCCGCTGAATTAGCCCGGCAATATCCGGATCATCTGATCATTGGCGCCGATACAATAGTGGTTCTGAACAATCGGATACTTGGTAAACCGCAGGATGAAGCGGAAAGTTTCTCCATGTTATCGGACTTGTCCGGGAATACCCACTCCGTCATTACCGGAGTATCGCTGCAATGGGCCGCTAAAGCGGTTGAAGATACTTTTCATGAAACCACCGAGGTTACTTTCAAATCCATTTCCGACGACGACCTACATTACTACATCCGCAATTATCGACCCCTTGACAAGGCTGGCAGCTATGGTAT
>DAOWAH010000144.1 GCA_030634675.1 Fidelibacterota bacterium | reverse complement strand
GGGTCAGGATATTTTTATCCAATTTTTGATTTTTCACCAATCCTTCCGGCAAATCATTGACACAATAATTACGGGAGCCATTGTGGTAATGAGTCCACAAAGCCGTATCCGTGGATCCGGTAATATAACCGCGGACAACAAACTCGATTGGAAATACGGTACATTTTTTTCCGATGGTAACATTGGGGTCAGGAGTTGAAAGGACATGGTTGGGAATGATGTGCCGGGTCTGCTCAAACCACCAGGCGCTGGTTTGATTTAAAACCTGTCCCTTGAAGGGAATCACCGCCAGTAGGCGGTCAAAAGCGCTGAGACGGTCAGTTGCAATCAGTACCAGTTTATCGCCAAAATCATAGCAGTCCCGTACCTTACCCACCTGCTTTTTTCCCTGTGGCAGAGCGGTTTCCGTCAGACAATTGGTTAGACTTCGTTTTATTTTTTCAGTATAAGCATTCATTTTAATAATAATAACATTTATGGGCTAATGGATTGAAAAGAATATGAGTTTCAAGGACTTGCTCGACAACACTGTCTGTTTCTCCTTGATTGGCGGAGATTGTCCAGAGAATACCGTGTTTCACGGCCGTGATCGAATCAAGCTCAAAACGTTTGGTCAGTGTCTCCAGTTTCTGCTGCCCAAGAACATCCTCACGGCTACGCACCATTAGGCGGGTGATATTAGGATTTGCCTCCGGTGAAACAAGCTGCTCCTTATTGGAATTGAATAATTCACCGGAAGCGGCTATCTGCTCTAGTAGTTGCTGGGGGTTGTCGCCATTATACTGTATTTCCCAATGCGTATACCGAGTTATCCGGGCAGGGATATGCAGATGCTTCAGCGCGTTGTGGACTGAGATGGCAGTATTATCGGTTATAATCAATTCCACAGTTAATTCGAGGGCTTCTTTATTTGGAGTAAATGGTTCGATTATTGTTGTTGGTCGTTTATCGGTCAGTAATCGATAATTATGGATTGGCTGGGTTGCAATATATTCCCGCATGGAAGTGAATATGGCGTCACCCTTGGTCGTCCGTTCCGGGTGGGGCATCAAAGACATCACATTACCGGCACCGTTACATACCGCCGCCAAGTTATAAAGCGATCCGTTGGGATTGACCGGGAATTCCGGGAGAATGTTTCCCCGGTCATCGCAATACCGGAATACGGTTTGATCATTATCAATTAAATCCTGAAGAATATTATCATTAGTTACGAAGCGGCCCTCCGCATGAGCCAGGGGGATTGTGATCCAATCGCCGATATTTAAATGACGGGTGAAAGCACAACGCTTAGCGGGTACGCTTAATTGCAGGTTCGTCCAGGCATTGTAATAACCGGTTCCCATGATGTGACCGTCATTTATCCGACGGTTATCAGTTAAGGCCAGGCCCGGCCGATAACCTTCCAATCCGGGAACCAGCCCTGTTTCTACCAAAACCTGGGCACCGTTGCAGATGCCCAGCACCGGTTTTCCGGCTTCAGCTTCCACCTGGATCGGCTTCATTATTGGTTCAAGCGAAGCAATGACACCGGCTCGTGAGCGGTCCTCGAATGAAAACCCACCCACGATTATATACCCATCACAAGCCTGGATTTTATCCGCTGGTTCGTTCCATAGAATTTCTACCGGCTTCATACCAGCGCGCCGGACAGCCATGATCGTTTCCCTTTCGGTATTTGAACCGGGAAATTGAATTATGCCGATGTTGATTGATCTCGACATATTGCTTATGGATGCCATCCTTGCGAGGGATGGCATCCTTCCTGTTTTAATTCTTGATGAGCAAGTCGATGCATTTCAATAAAGCCCTGCCTGCTACCAAATACAGCCAAAGTTGCGTCAACAGCCACCAATATATTCTCCTTTTTAACTATTTGTTTATAGGAACTCCATTTATATTTAGTGTAATCTTTGGCGATATGATGCTTCTCAGGATTCAGATGAATATAATAAATCGACTGTAATAATTGATTGTCATGCGTTATTGGCTTACGTTTAAAAGGCTTTCGAAACAGGCTGCCAGATCGTTTTTGTTCTTTATTAACTGCCTGACTGTAAGCTATGAACAGGCGTCTGAATTGTTCGCTGATAGCTTCCTTGGTTGTTGGCTTTGTTTTAATCAACAAATGAAAGTGGTTAACCAGTAAACAGTAGGCAATTATATCGGCAACCATTGCAATATATTTTGCAATCAAACTTATGAAATAATAGTAATTAGCCTCGTTAAAAAATATTGGCTCGCGATTATTGCCACGATTAAAAATATGATAATAATGATTTTCGATAAATGGTGCTGGTATTACCATATGATATGATTATGGATGCCATCCCTGCGAGAGATGGCATCCTTCTAGTACTTTAATAAAAATTCCCATTATCATTTTATATCAAATGAATTTGCCGATTGCCGGATATTATACTGCCCAACCGCCAGGCTTGAAGGGCCGAATCACCGATCTTTTCCAAAATTAAATCGGCTTTGGGCTCCGGCACTACCAGCATCAGGCCAATACCCATGTTGAAAGTGCGGTACATTTCGGCGTTGTCCAACTCGCCAAGTTCCTGCATTATTGAAAAAACCGGTAAAATTGGCCAGGCACCTTTTTCGATTTCCACACAACAGTCGGCAGGCAATATCCGCGGTAGATTATCAATAAAGCCGCCACCGGTGATGTGGGCGATTCCGTTCACCGGTAGCCCGGTATCGAGTAGGCCTAAAACCGGATTGGTGTAATTAATATGCGGTTCCAGCAGGGTTTCTCCCACCGTTCGATCCAGTTCTGGCAAGGCGGTATTTACGGTATATTTACCCACATCAAAAAAAAGCTTCCGAGCCAGTGAATAACCGTTAGTGTGCAAACCGCTGGATTCGATCCCGATCAACACATCGCCGGGCCGGATTGCCGAGCCGTTGATAATCTTATCTTTTTCCACCACCCCGGTAACGATACCGACCAGATCGTTTTCTCCGGGCAGGTAAGTATCGGGCATTTCCGCTGTTTCGCCGCCTACCAGCGACACGTCGATTTTACGGCAGGCGTCGGCAATACCAGACACGATCGTCTCCACAATAACCGGATCAAGCCGATCGTTGGCAATATAATCCAAGAAGGTCAAGGGCCGGGCGCCATGGACGATAATGTCATTGCAACAAGCGCTCATCAGATCGTGCCCGATAGTAGTATAATTCTGCATCAAGCGCGCCACAATAATTTTGGTTCCCACGCCATCGATACTCTGCACCATGACCGGATTGGTATAATTTTTAATAACGGCGGACAAGTCATAAAATGAGCCGAAGCCGCCCAGTTCCGACAATACCGCCGGGGTGTAGGTACTCTGCACTTTGGATTTTATCCGGTCCACAGCCTCATTACCGGCATCGATATTTACACCGGCGGATTTATAATCGATTTTAGGTATGCTGTTCATATTTAAGTTACACCAGCTTTTCCCGGAGACCATTGCTCCAGGTGTCCCGGGCTCTGTTGATCGGCAGGCGGATGCAGTCGTTAATAATGATGACCTGGTGGTTGGTAGTATAGCCGATCAGATTAATTGTTAACTTGTATTTGCTCAGCAGTGCTTCAATAGCTTCTTTATTATCACGCAGGACCTCCATGATAAACCCGCCGGTTTCGGAAAACAGCTTTTTATCGGCCCGTAGCGAACCAGGAATATTCACATCACAGCCAATACCATTGGTAAAGGTCATTTCCGCCAGAGCCACAGCGAGACCGCCATCGGCAATATCGTGTGCAGACAGAAGTAATTCCCGTTCCACCGCTTCAGTGATAGCGTAAATCTGATCACGGGCTTGGCTGAGATCAGGCTGGGGAAGGTTGGCGCCCAGCTCGTTAAAAAGAGCATAATAGGCGCTGCCACCACATTCGTCCTTGCGATCACCCAACAGGTAAATCAAAGAGTCGGGTTGCTTGAAATCCTGGGTTATTGCTTTACTGACATCATTTATCCGTCCCAGACAGCTGATGATCGGGCTGGGCGGGATGGCGCCCTTTCGGGATTCATTGTAGAAACTGACATTACCGGCGATTATTGGTACCGGAGAACCGGGATGTTCCTTCAGATGAATAACATCACAGGTAGCGATAATACCGCGTGTGGCTTCGGCGAACTCCCACATCTGTTCCGGGTTTTCTGGGTTACCGAAACATAAGCAATCGGTGAGTGCTTGCGGGCTTGCCCCGCAGGCAGCCACGTTACACATCGCTTCCAGAACGGCATTGACGGCACACCAGTAGGGATCAATCTTTCCATAACGGGGATTATGATCGGTAGCAAGGGCAATCCCGGTGGTGCGAATCTCCTCCGGGTAGCGCTCGCTGTTGAATGGTTGCATTATGCCGGCATCGCTTAGGCCGGCGTCTACCACGGTACGACCCTGGACCTGTTTGTCGTAGGTCTCAAAAACCGGTTCCCGGGAAGCGATATTTTCATGACCCAGCAACTGCAATAAAATCGAGTTATAATCGGTTGGTTCCGGCAAGTCCGGTTCGGCGAAATTTTGTTGCGGTTTTTGCACCGCACGATTGTAAAGAAAACCTTTGGTTACTACCGGCGCCGGTGCGTTCACAATCTCAACGCCATTGGCGTGAACGACATAGTTGTTATCAGCTCGGATCTTGCCAACCACCCGTGCTTCGGCCAGCTCGGAAATGCCGGGTAGATCATAAGTATTATTGTAATGATTCAGAATCAGAGTTGTGATCTCAGGTGGTGACACCCACATGAAGCGTTCTTGTGTTTCAGAGCAGAGAATCACTGATGGATGCAAACCGGTCATGCTGATATGAACCCTATCAATCCAGATCTCAGCACCATAATTGGCAGTGTCGGCCATTTCCACGCTGGCACAGGAAACTCCGCCAGCCCCCAAATCTTTGAAACCAACTTTGTTTAATAGATTTTTTTCCTTTAGAATTTTAAACAAAGCGTAACTTGACTTAAGCAAATGCCGTTCTAAAAAAGCGTTGGGTTCCTGTACCGCTCCTTTGTTCTGCTCCTTCTTTTCTTCTTCCAATTCCAAGGAGGCAAAACTGGCACCGCCAAAACCGCTATTATCGGTGGGCTTGCCCACTAAAATTATATCATGCCCGGCGGCATTTCCCGGAGCGTAAGAGTGGATAATTTCATCTTCC
>DAOWAH010000116.1 GCA_030634675.1 Fidelibacterota bacterium | reverse complement strand
ATACGCTCTGCTGCCAATCCGGCTTTGGATGAGACGGTCATTTACGTGCGACGCAACAAATTATTTTCCAGGCATATTCTATCGGAGCGGGAAACCAGGATTGCTGCGCAGGAAGGCGATATAGTCAACCTAACCGTAGCACCGGACGGCTCCAAGCTGGCCTATGCAATCTACGGTGGTGATTTGTGGATTTCCGATATTGATGGAAATAACCCGGTCAATCTGGGAAGCGGGCATGAACCATCCTGGAATCCAACCAGCAATAAAATAACTTTTATGGTTAACAGCGATGATGGACACAGTTTTACCAGTTCAGATATATACGTAGTCAACGCCGATGGGACAGGACGGATAAACCTGACTGCTACCACCGATATTCTGGAGATGCACCCGGACTGGTCTCCCGATGGAAAATGGATCGCATATGATACCTACGAAGATGGGCAAATCTGGATGCAGGAGGTGCGCTGATGAACACGGTTAAATTGTATAAATTACTATTAGCTTTATTGATCCTGGTATCTTTCTCCGTCTCCCAGGTCACCGGTTTATCAGACTGGGATATATGGCTCGATGCGGGCCACAGCCGGGATGAGAATATGGGTATCTATGGATATTCTGAAGCACGGAGAAATTTACGTGTAGCATTGAATATAGAGGATTTACTACTTACCCTGACTGATATTGATACGGTTGGTATGACGCGCCGTAACGATCAGGTATCTGTTGGTCTTACGGAACGTTGTAATATGGCCAATAACTGGGGTGCTTCCTGGTTTCATTCCCTCCACAGTGATGCATCATCAATGGGTTCCTCAGCCAACAGCACATTGCTATTGTGGGGGCAGTTAGCCAATGGTAATCCGGATCCACCAGTTGGCGGAGAGGCTATGTCGGATTTAATGATTGATTTGCTGACCCGAGCTATGCGGACCTACACTGTTTATGGCTCAATTGGCGATTGCAGTTTTTATGGTTGTTCCGGTACCGGTCCCTATCTTGCTGTTAACCGTTTGACCAATATGCCTTCCGAACTTAGTGAGGCTGGATTTCATACTAATCCCCGGCAAAATCAATTGAACATGAATGAGGAATGGAAACGGATGGAAGCCTGGACCTTTTTCTGGTCGATCCTGAAATTCCATAATATTCCCCGGCCGACAGTTGGCATACTGGCAGGTATAATCAGTGACCTGGAATCGGAAGTACCGATCAATGGAGCTGTGGTGACGGTTAATGGCCAGGCCTACACCACCGATACCTACGCATCATTGTTTAATCAGTATTCCAATGACCCCGATCAGTTGCATAATGGCTATTATTATTTTGAGGATTTACCAAATACAGCCCTGGAAGTAATTGTCACAGCACCGGACTATTATCCGGATACATTGACTGTAACACCGCTGGATACATTCATTACTTTTCGGGATTTTGAATTGGTATCCAGTTTACCACCGTATGTCGCGGCCTCCGTACCGGCCGCCGGCGATACCAATTTTTCGGCGATGGAAGAAATTGAGATAGATTTCAGCCGGGAAATGGATCCGGTTTCCACTGAAGCTTCGTTTTCAATCTCACCACCAATATCCGGTTCATTGAGCTGGACCCATAGTAACAATACTTTGATTTTCAATCCTGATGAGCTGGAATATAATACCTACTACCAGGTGACGATAGGAGAGTCGGCTCAAGATGTTTACGGCCATTTTTTTGACGGTGATAACGATGGGATCGCTGGTGGGGTATTCCAGTTACAGTTCCGCACCGAACCGGTCGATATTTACGCCCCTGAAATCGTGTACCACTATCCGCGTACATCGGCCAGTAATATTGAGTTAAAACCATTGATCAATTTTAATTTCAATGAAATAATCCAGACTGATACTCAGATTAGTGACTATTTTAGATTGGAACAGATCAGTGATAATTCATATCCCGATATCAGGATTGACCATTATCAGGTTAATAATCGTAGTAGTATCAATATTTTCCCCTACGAGTACCTCAATGCCAGTGAAGTGCATGTAACTCGCGTCCTGGCTGGTATCAAAGATCTGACGGGAAATGAAGTTACCTTCAATCGATCGTACAGCTTTTTAACCGGCAGCACCGGTTTACAAATTACCAGTATCGACGATTTCGAGGGTGATCTGACCACGCGCTGGTGGGCTCCTGGGAGTAGCGGTAGCACCACAGGTATTACAGCTACCGGTAATAGCCGGGCTGAAAATGATTCGATTGTGAATCATCTCACCGGCAGTAACAGCAGTTTGGAGTTGAATTACAGTTGGGATCCGGCTGCCACCAGTTGGCTGATCCGGGAATACCTGAGCGGAGGCGCCCCCCGGGATGTGACATTCAACGATACCTGGATCCTACAAGTCTACATTTTTGGCGATGGTAGTGGTAATCAGTTCCGATTCTGTGTTGATGATAACACTAACTTCGGTGGACATGAAGTATCAATCTGGTACACGATCGACTGGATTGGCTGGAAATTGGTGTCTTGGGATTTGGCGGCGGGGGAGACCGGGACTTGGATCGGTGATGGTGTTTTAAACGGTACTCTGCGTTATGACAGCATCCAATTAACCTGGGTACCAGGCAATCCGGCCACCGGACAATTGTTCTTTGATGATCTGCGAATTGTACAGGAGACTGTTGCAGGAGTTGATGAAATGACCACTACTATACCCAGTGGTTTCACCTTAGCCCAAAATTATCCCAATCCGTTCAATCCGGTTACGCGGATTGATTACACAATTCCCGCCTTTGCGTTTACCAATCTTTCGGTTTATGATTTGAATGGGAAATTAGTACGTACATTAGTGAACAATACTAAGTCACCGGGAGAATATTCAGTAATCTGGAACGGTAAGAATGACAACGGTAGCCCGGTTGCCAGCGGCGTATATCTATATCGTTTGTCTTCGGCAGATTTCAGTCAATCCAGACGGATGCTATATATAAAATAGCTTAAAAAAAAGGGGCTGATCTTTTTTCAGCCCCTTTCACAATACTTTTTATTTCAGGTAAATCATTCGTTTTGTTAATACATTATTACCGGATTCCAGTCGATAAATATAAGTTCCCGAAGATACCGGTTGCCTATATCCATTGCGGCCATTCCAAATGAGGACATGATATCCCGGCTGGTAATAGGCATCGGTCAGCGTTATAACATGACGTCCCAGGATATCGAATATTTCTATGCTCACTCCACCTGCCGTGGGAGTGGTGAAAGCTATTGTTGTATTTGGGTTAAAGGGATTGGGATAGTTCTGATGAAGAACATAAGTATCTGGTAAAACTAGTTGATCCTGCTCGATTCCCAGGTGGGTTCTTTTCTTGATGATTCTCAGTTCATCCATATAGAAATCCCCCTCGACATCACCGTTTACCGGATCAAAAGTGAATTGGAAACTGTCAATACGGTACTTGGAACCATCCAGAATCTCATTGCCGATCCATGATCCCACCGTTCCCGGATCGCTGAGATCCCACTGGATCAAACGCCAACCGTACCAGTCAATAGTTATCCACTGTGATACTTCATGATTGGGCCAGGATAATCCGATCTTTTCATCCAGAGCGAAACGGAACTTGTTATTGTTACCGTCGCCATAAACGAAACACTGCAGAATGTAGGTCGTATCGAATTCAACTGCTCGTGGTAAGCCGCCGGCGAGGTATTCGCGTATCATATGAGTCGATTCGGTTGTATCCCATTCGTAATGCAGACGAGCCGAGCGACGTGGTATAGTGGCCGGTACCCGGAAGGAACTGCTGGTAGTGAAATAGGTATTGGCTGTTATGATCCCGGTGGTCGATCCACTGTAATCCGGGGCAGCCCAGTCAGATACGCTGGAAAGATTTGAGATCATGGTTATTTCAGAATACAGAGCGTTTTCCGTGCTCAGCTGGGTAGCTTGTTCAGCACCCATTAGATTACCAGACGTATCTGCAATGGATGCATCCAGAGTGATCTGGTAATCAACGTGCGGGAGCATTAAATCTTCTGGGCGCAGGCTGAAAACTGAGCGGTCTTTAACAATATTCCGCCGGAATTTGCATTCAACAGGATTGCCAGCCAGAGTCAACCGCACAGTGGAAGTATCAAGGGTACTATCCTCAATAATTTCATTAAAAGCGATCGTAATTACTTCTTCGATGTCGATATTATAATTCTGATTTGTGAAATCAAGATTACTGAAAAAGAGCACTGGTCCGATTACATCTTCTAAATCGGTAGAAAAGTTCAGGATAAATGAGTCGCCCGACACACCATCCCCATTGGCGTCCAGCAACCGACCATTGACATCAGCGGCACTCGAATCAATTTTAAATGTAAAATCAGATGCATAGGGTAAATTCCGGTCAAAATCCACCGTGAGTTGTTTGTAATCTGATGACCAGATCAAGCTATATGCTGTATCTGGGTTAAGGGATACTGCTGCATTGACGGTCGTTATATCCATGGTCTTTGAGAATTGAATTTCGATTGAAGAATGAATATCAATTGTATCACCGTCCATAGGCGTATTGGCAACGATTATCGGCGCAAATGATGGTATCGAATCACCGATGACCGCAGATGAGAAACCGGACTCTTTCCAGTAACGATTCAACTGGGTGGCGGCATAGGAATATTCACCATTATAATCCTGCAATCCTGTAATAATATCCGCAGCGGTGAAAGCACTGCGACTGTAGTGAATATCGATAATTTGAGTTGAATCAACATTAAAGGAATCATTTTCGCTGCGATACAGCGCAAACCAGTAATCAGCCACTGTATCTGATGGTGTAACGGTTAATTCATAATTCATTGAATCTATTTTAACTAAACTGATCGCCGGTTGGACCGGTGACGTACTTAATAAATGATCGGTTTCGCGCACTTTGGTTATTTTTGAAAAGAAAGTTGAGCCGGCAGTTTCCCAGTAATTATTATCGTCCCAAGAGCCATAGCTGAAGAACTGAAAGCCGTCTACCCAGGGAACGGTTCTGGCTCGGTTGACTATACTGGGGTGGCGGCCCCAGACATTTTCATCACTCAGCCGATATGACCCTGGTCCAGCTGAGAATAATCTTCCGGCGGCAATACCCGGTTGGATCCATTGGCTCCAACACTCCGGACAGCCACCTTCCAGCATGTTATAGAATGAAGTGGCATCCAACCAGTGATAATTCATTGGTGTCAGTTGCTCGATGGAACCATCATTGTACCATTTGGCCGCATCCTGGTAGACCGTGCCATAACCCTGCCAGCCGGACCAGTTATATTTTCCCAGAGCGGCTACAGAAAGCCTGACATGGGGCTTAACGACCTGAATGGAATCATGCAGCATTTCCACGAAAGTGGTAACGCTACTGCGCCACCAGTCTTCCCAGTTATCGTAACCGGCCGGGATACCAGCAGAATAGGGATGGTCAACATCATAGAGATAACGGCCGGTACGATCGGATTCCAGAGCACGGATCTGATCGTCACTGATCATCCCGTCCAACTGGCTTTCCTGCGCGACCTGGCTCAATCCGCTACGCAGGCTATTGGAGTATTCATTCCAGCGGATATAATCCAGGTGGATACCATCAATATCATAATTATTCACAATTTCCATGGTAACATCCAAAGTGTAATCACGGACCGCTGTCATACCCGGAGACAGAGCTCGGCTCTCATTCATGGGAATTCCGCTCTGGTCGCGGCAGACCCAGTCAGGATGTTCCGCGGCCGGAGCGCCAGCATGGAGGGACGAAGCATGAAATGCATTAAACCAGGCATGAACTTCGATGCCCCGCTTATGGGCTTCTTCAATCACATAGGTCAGTGGGTCATAGCCGGGATCACTGTAACCGGCATAATAACCCCATGGTTCGTAGGAAGAGTTGTAATAAGCTGTACCACTTTGCCGTGCCT
>DAOWAH010000415.1 GCA_030634675.1 Fidelibacterota bacterium | reverse complement strand
TCAGCAACCCGGATGTGGATATCACCATCAATTTCATTAATCTCAAAATTGTATGGCAGCGACTGAAGTTCACGACGTACATCATTAATTTCGGCGCCATTGCGAAGGCTACCGACAACCATCCAAAATTCATCAGTCGAGCCAATCCGGCGGGGCAGGAACAGGTCTTCAATGTTTAGCAAGATTTGTCTGATATCAAATTCTGTCATTTGGCTCACTTGTACCGCAGGGATGTCATTTTGTTTCGCAAGTCATATTTTAACTCTGTAAAAGTTGAATTTGACCTTTATTTATACCTTTAAGCTTACGAATTTCCCCCATGAAGAATATCTTGATTTTACTTGTCGTTTCACTGATAACAGCCCAGACCGAACCAAACCTTTTCGATATCGAAACCCGGACCAGAGTCCTTGATGGGAATATCCTGCAGGTGGTGGTCCAGGTAAATAATAATTCAGAACTGGCGGTAACCGGTATGGAAGGTTTTATGACTGTCTATGATACACAATTAGCAATCACGGAAGAAAAACGATTAGTTCTCATAAAAAAATATGAGCCTGAACTAAAAGCGCATGGCAGCATCTCCCGATCCCTGAATTTCAATTACGAACCGAAGATTGCACCAACATTTGTTTTTCATATCAGTAAAATTCAATTTACTGGCGATCATCGAATCTATACCTACCACCCCGCCACCGGCCTGATAAGGATCGACTAAGTGCCAGATTACCAGAAAACAAATAACGGTGTAGGTCAATGACCAGCCTGTTATTAAATCAGAAATAATTGTCGAAATCAGATAGATTGAAATACCAATGAAACTAAAAATCCAAATTACCATCCTGGTTGCACTAAGTATTTGTTTCTGGAGCTGCGAAGATAAAATATCCGATCCTGAGCGCGGTACAATCGTCAGTTCCAATCCGTTATTCACCTATACGGCCAGTGATATTGAAACCTACCTCGCCATTTCCGGCATGGATATCCAATTGGGCGATATCTATGACGTCGAAGCCGTCAAAATCGTCTACGAAACGATTGATCCACACAATAACCGAACCACTGCTTCCGGTGCTTTTTTTCTGCCGCTCGAGACGGTCAATCCTCCCCTGTTAAGTTTGCAGCACGGTACCGAGACCAAACGCAGCGAGGTTGCCTCTGTAAATCCGATGAATTCGATTGAGGGATTTCTGGGATTAATCCTTGGTGCCATGGGATATTGTACCGCTGTACCCGATTACCTCGGGCTGGGCGAATCCGATCTGCTGCATCCATATCTGCATGCCAAGTCTACGGCCACTTCCGTGATTGATTTCCTGCGGGCGGTCCGCAACTATTGTGATAAGAATGATATTGGTTTGAATGATCAGCTTTTTCTTACCGGTTATTCCGAAGGCGGCTACGCCACCCTGGCCACTCACCGTGAGATCGAAGAATATTACACTGATGAATTCCAGTTGACGGCAGTGGCGCCAATGGCCGGTCCCTATGACCTGGTCGGTACGGTGGATTCGTTGTTTAACAGTCTGGCTTACACCAATTCCATCTATGCTGCTTTCATTCTGACTGCTTATAATGAAATTTATGGCTGGGACCGGCTGGATGATTTCTTCCAACCCGCGTATGCCACGATACTCCTGGGTTTATTTGACGGCAGCAAATCCTATTCTGAAATTGGCAATCAATTACCTCCATCGTTATCTGACCTACTCAATCCCAATTTTGTTACTGATTATCTTAATGGCAGTGAAACAACTGTTAGAGCGACACTGAAAGAAAATACTTTACTGGACTGGTCACCGACCATACCGCTGC
>DAOWAH010000245.1 GCA_030634675.1 Fidelibacterota bacterium | reverse complement strand
GGCATGATGCTGGATGTATCACGGCATTTCTTTCCCAAGGAATTCATCATGGAGCTGATCGATTATCTGGCCTACCATAAATTAAATACCTTTCACTGGCACCTGATGGACGATCAAGGCTGGCGGGTGGAGATCAAGCAATACCCCAAGCTGACAGAAATTGGTGCCTGGCGGGTTGAACGTGAGGGTCAATTATGGCACCAGCGATCGCTTCAGGAACCGGGCGAAACAGCAACCTACGGAGGTTATTATACCCAGGAAGAGATTCGCGAAATCGTCGCCTACGCCAAAGAGCGGTTCATCACTATCGTGCCAGAGATTGAAATGCCGGCCCATATCACCTGTGCCTTGGCCGCCTACCCGGAATTGTCCTGTACCGGCGGTCCCTTTACTGTTCCTCCAGGAAGTATCTGGCCGTTGAAAGATATTTATTGTGCCGGACGAGAAACAACCTTCGAATTTCTGGAAAATGTTTTAACTGAAATTATTGACCTGTTCCCAGGTACTTATATCCATGTTGGCGGTGATGAAGCAAATAAAGGTGAATGGGAAAAATGTGATTCCTGCCAAACCCGAATTGCAACCGAAGGATTACAGGATGAAGCCGAATTACAGAGTTATTTTATCCGGCGGATCGAACACTTTCTAAAATCCAAGGATCGTAAGTTGATCGGCTGGGATGAGATTCTGGAAGGTGGACTGGCTCCGGATGCGGCGGTCATGTCCTGGCGGGGAACCAAGGGCGGAATTGCCGCCGCTCGTGCCGGACACGAAGTCGTGATGTCGCCCGTGTCCCATTGCTATCTGAACTGTTACCAGGGTGAATTATACCTGGAACCGTTAGGTCAAAGCCGATACTTACCACTCAGTAAGGTGTATTCTTTTGACCCTGTACCCGACCAACTTACCGCAGAACAAGCGCGGTTCATAATCGGTGCTCAAGCTAATTTATGGGCTGAATTCGTACCCACACCGGAACATGCCGAATATATGCTGTTTCCGCGTCTGTCAGCCTTGTCTGAGGTACTCTGGTCCCCGGAATCAACCCGCGACTGGGAAGTGTTTCGCCATCGAATAATTGATTTTATGCCGTTTTATGAATTTTATGGAATTAATTATTCCACCAGCTCTAACCAGGTCCGGCTGCTGACAAAATTGCATAAATTCCGCAAAGGGCTGACAGTCAGCATGTATACTGAGACACCGGATCTCGAGCTTCATTATTCACTTGATGGTAGCATCCCAACTCCGTCAGCACCCCTTTATAACCGACCAATCCGGTTCAAGCAATCCGCAGACCTCCAGGCGGTTGCTTTTAAGGATGGGAAAACAACCAGCCCCATATCCCAGCTTTCAGTAACACTGCACAAAGCCATTGGAAAACGAATAGCATTTATGAATGACTTCCACTGGCGCTATAAAGCCGGTGGTAAGCGCGGACTGGTGAACAGCATCCGTGGGACGGAGAATTACCGCGACGGTCGCTGGCAGGGCTACCGGGTAGTTGATCTTGACGGTACCATAAAGTTGGGCTGGCCTAAAACCATATCGTCGATTTCTACCAGTTACCTGCAGGATACAGCGGCGGGTATATTCATGCCCCTGGAGGTAGAATATGCCGTTTCCAATGGTGGGAAATCCTTTCGAATTCTGGGTACGCTTGACACGGGGATACCGCCCACCGAACCTGGTCCAATTATTGGGAATGCCACGCTGGAATTCGATCCGTTGCGGGTCCGCTTTATCCGCGTTCGGGCAAAAAATGTCGGTACTTACCCCGACTCGGTTGCCGGCAAGGACGCCTACTTGTTTATCGATGAGATTGTTGTAAATTAGCCAATTGCTAACATTTTGCTCAGATAAAACAAAAACAGCCCATAGCTTCAGCTGTGGGTAAATTACAGGATTACTACCATGAAACCGTTTAAACGGTTTTTATACTAAATTTCTTGCAATACCCACGGTTAAACCCGTGGGTTATTTAAATCGTTTTCCCTATCCCCATTCCTTCATAAACTCATCCTAATACTAATCATAATTCATATTTCTGTTATGGAGAAAGAACTATGACCAAAGCCGGTTTTGCCATTGCCGAGTACCACGATATAAAAGAGATCTACCGTAAGATTGATATCTTGCTCAGTCAGCCCATCTTACCACTTAAAAAGGAAGCTTTGGATAAATACCTGCGCTGGTTTGATGAGAATTGTTCCAAATCCAAGGCACTGATCACCAAAGCCAAGGACGTAATACCCGGCGGTGTCCAACACAACCTGGCCTTTAATTATCCCTTCCCGCTGGCTTTCAATAAAGCGGAGGGTGCTTATCTATGGGATTTTGATGGTAATCGCTACATCGACTTCCTCCAGTCCGGTGGCCCGACCGTCCTGGGCAGCAACTACCCAGCCGTCAAAGAAAAAATCCTGGAACTGCTGAATAGTTGTGGTCCCTCGACCGGTCTGTTTCATGAATATGAATATAAACTGGCTGAATTCATCTGCTCTCACCTCCCTGCTGTTGACCGGTACCGTGCATTAGGTAGTGGAACCGAAGCGGCCATGGCGGCAGTGCGGGTGGCCAGGGTAGCCACCGGCCGAAAAAAAATCATCAAGATCGGTGGCGCCTATCACGGCTGGAGTGACCAGTTGAACTACGCTTTAAATATTCCCCGAACAGGACGGTTTCAATCCCACGGTATCCCCCGCGGCACCACAGCTCACACTCAGGAAGTACCACCTAATAATCTAAATGCTTTAGAATGGAAATTGAAATTCAACCAGCTGCGGGGTGGCACGGCGGCCGTCATACTGGAACCGTTGGGACCGGAGAGCGGTACCCGTCCGGTAGCCTTCGATTTCAACCAAAATGTACGCGATCTGTGCAATAAATACGGCGCCCTGCTAATCTTCGATGAAGTGGTTACCGCTTTTCGGCTAGGTATCAGTGGAGCACAAGGCTATTTTAACGTATTGCCTGACTTAACCGTATTTGGTAAAGTAGTTTCCGGGGGATACCCGGCAGCCGGTGGCCTGGGCGGACGCCGGGATCTGATGCAGTATCTAGCAGCTGGGGTTGAGGGCATAAAAAAACGGGCTAAAGTCGGCGGCACCTTGTCAGCTAATCCGCTAAGCTGTGCAGCCGGTTACTACACAATGTTGGAAATTGAGAAAACCAATGCTTGTGCCAAAGCTGGTGCGGCGGGTGATCGGTTGACGGTGGGTCTACAGAAGATTATTACCAGCTATGATCTACCCTATGTAGCCTATAACCAGGGTTCGATCTGCCATCTGGAAACATCCGGCGTAATGTTAATGAACCTGGGATTGAATATTCTGAAATCGCTGAAGGAAATCAAGGCACGTAAAAAAATGATGGAGGAAATGGGCGCAGCCTATATGGCGGAGGGGTTGGTCACGTTGGCCGGCAGCCGGATGTACACTTCGATGGCTGACATAGAT
>DAOWAH010000352.1 GCA_030634675.1 Fidelibacterota bacterium | reverse complement strand
TTTTACCAGCCGATCCTCCAGGGAATGGTAACTTATTATCACGATTCGTCCACCCTTGATCAGCGAGTCGCTGAAGTGATCGAGAAATTTGATCAAGTTATCCAGCTCACCATTTACAGCGATGCGGAGCGCCTGAAAGACGCGTGCCAGACTGCGATTACGATGATTTGGGGGTGTTACCCGGCGAATAGCTTCAGTCAAATCGGCGATTGTTTGCATTGTCGGGGCTTTTTTAATCGCACGGGCAATCGACCGTGATCGACGTTCCTCTCCATATTTATATATAATATCCGCGAGATCTGATTCAACAGTTGTTCGTATTAGTTCGCTGGCCGGTAAACCGTTGGAACTGTTGAAGCGCATATCGAGCGGGCCAGCACTGCGGTAGGAAAAACCACGCTCCGGGGAATCCATTTGCATTGATGACAAGCCCAGATCCAGCAGGATGCCGTTCACCTGAGAAATCCCTTTTGATTTGAGGATACCGGGAAAATCGGCGTAGGAGTTGTGGTAGAGAGTGACGGGTGGTGAGGAAGCGCAAAACGTGGAGCGGGCGATATCCAGCGCTTCCTCATCCAGGTCAAACCCGAAAAGTTCTCCCCGCGGAGAGAGCAGGGAGTGGATGGCAGTGGCGTGCCCGGCGAGACCAATGGTCCCGTCCAGATAGATGCCCGTGGATTGGACAGACAGCCAGTCTAAGACTTCCGTAACCATAACGGGTACGTGCGACCGGTTGTCCCGTAAATCCATTGATGACATCAAAGTATAATTTTATTAGCGAGTTCTTCATAAGTGGCAGGGTCCAGTTCCTGATTGGCTTGGTCTACCTGAGCCATGTTATTGGGATTCCAGATTTCGATTTTATTGACCATGCCGATAATCAGTACTTCTTTGTTAAACTGGGCATAGTCGATCAGGGCTTGCGGAATCTGTATCCGGCCCTGTTTATCATAGGTTGAAAAAGTTGCGTAGCGGGTGGTGCTGCGGATCACCGTCCGGTTCATGGCTGAGAGGGAAGACAGGCTGCGCAGTTCGGTCATGATATCCTGCCAGACGATTTGAGGATAGACCCAGACGCAGGGGTCTTGGCCTTTGGTAATTACAAAAGTCTGCTCGTTATCCTCTGATAGAACCTGCCGGAACTTGGCAGGAATGTTAACGCGACCTTTGGCGTCGATAGTATAGGCGTACTCGCCGATAAATGTATTTTCGTTTAGTGCCATCCGCTCAGTTTCGCTCAGTAATTATAAGGGATAATTACCCACAACTACCCACAAACTAATTTTACTTACCCCCTTTAGTCAAGGAATATTCTGAAAATATTGTACATACTCGCAATAAATGGGTCGAAATTCTCGCGCTAAATGAACCTTTTTAGAATCGCGGCTGAAAAAGCTGACGATATGATATATAAATAAAAGGTGTAAATAGCCCCGGCCGCATCCAGGTGATCGGAGGATACAAGAAATTCGTGCAAGAGGAAATTCTTGCTCAGTTATCGTGAGATAATGCACCGAATGTTCAGCCAATATCTCTAGTACTCACAGTACCATCTAGAACATCCAGCAGTTAAGTATTATCAAATTCCAGGTCGTTATCAGAGCCGAGCAAATACAGCGGAAGCTTCACCTACCAGGGTGATACTTTAAGTCGAGTTATCGAAATAGTACGGTATTACTGATTCGGCGTATAATGGATTATATTGACCCGGTTAGGGTCGGTCAGAAAAGTTAGTTCAACCGGGTGTGAATGGGTGCCCATATTCTGTACTGCAATACCGTTGATCTGCACTGATACGTCTTTGGCGCTATTGGTGCGCAATTCCACCTGACCGGTAAATACCTGAGTCAGGTCCCGGTTACGACCCAGTACTCCCGAAAGGGTATCAGATTCATCGATAATCATGCGGTACCAGGTATTATTCTGGGCAATAACTTTAATTGTGAAAGGTGTTTCGGCATCAAAGGTTTGATCCCAGACGGCTAAGCGGTTATAATTGAAAATTAAATCTTCATTGGTTACCGGTTCGACAGATTCTGCGGCCCTGAGGGTAACCGGACCACCTACGGCTTCACTTTCATCGGAACTGATTTTTTTAATCATAAAAATAGCGAATAGGACCACAATGATCAGCAGGGCGCCTTTGTAATAATCGGAAATCATCTTTTTCGGTGTTTTGGAAGGGGCCGGCAGGACAGGCTCGCCACCGGGAAATTCCGGTTCTTCCGGCGCGATCGCATCCGGAGTGATTTCAATACCCTCCACCTGGCTTAAGTGATGATCCAATTGATTCAGGGCATCTTTCGTGTCACCACCTATTTC
>DAOWAH010000016.1 GCA_030634675.1 Fidelibacterota bacterium | reverse complement strand
TGATATCGAATCAAATCCTGAATCCGGATTCAAAGCACGAAAGATTGTTGTTGATTGAACCGTGACCGTTTCCGGTACCGCCCAGACCAACAGGATTGATTCGACACCACTGAATACATCCAGAGGAACTTCAGGTGCTACGAAGGTGGTATCACCCTGTCACAACCTAAACAAAAAAAAGACAATCAGGACTAGGATAAGACTTTTAGGTAGTTGATTAAGCATTTTACATACAGTGACCAGTAACAATTTGGAATAACCGGTCAAATAAGGCAAGTATTATATTAAAAAGATTGGACTTTATTTAATTAAAATTAATTTCCGGGTTGCCGTTTGATCGCCCTGTTTTAGCCGTGCAAAATAAACTCCTGAAGGCTGATTACCGGGCTGCCAGGTGACAAAGCGCTTACCGGGATAGGCATCACCCTGGAAAGCAGTTTCGATGAATTGCCCATACAGATTGAATATATCCAGCTTGACTTCACCGTAATGTCGGGTGGCTATCATCATCCTGGTAACCAAATTAAAGGGATTGGGGAAAGCGGGACCTAAAGCTATCGATTCCGGTAAATCACCATTGGCAGGTCCAAAGCCTAGATAATTCAAAGCCCCCCAGGTATTGATGATTCCATACCCATAGATCGTATCCGGGGCATCTGCTTGGCTAGCGGTCATCATTAAAGCTTCCCGCACCATCATCGGCGTCCAATCCGGATGCGCACTTAAGATAATCGCGGCTGCCCCACTTACCAGCGGCGCTGAAAAGGATGTACCATTCGAATTGAAATATCCGGCACCCCCGGGATTAGCCATGGCTGTTCCCAGTCCCAAGGCACAGACCTCTGGTTTAAGACGTCCATCAAATGTAGGTCCCCGGGAGCTGAATGAGGCTATAAATCCATTGCTGTTAACCGCTCCGACCGAAATCACTGAATCGGCATCGGCTGGTGCGATAATATAACGCCATGCAACATTGGCTTCGTTACCCGCTGAAGTAACACATACCACCCCTACTGAGACAGCATAATCAATAGCGCGCGTAACCATTGCCGTATTACCATCCATATCGGAATATTCATACCAATCATTATAACCCAATGAACTGGAAGCAATATCCATTCCCAGTGAATCACCCCACTCCAATCCAGCCACAAACAGATCTTCCTCAATCGGGCTTTCACTATAGGTCTTTTCAGTTTTAGCCAACAGGTAACTGGCTTTGTAAGCCGGGCCGATATATTCTCCGGGGGCATAGCCACCAATTATTGAGAGACATTCGGTTCCATGATAATATTCGGCGACCAAGGAATCGGTCGAATCGGCACCTGTATTACTATCATTATTGATAAAATCACGCTCGGCCACCACCTTAAGAGAGTCAAACACACTATGAACCCGGTTAAAACCGGTATCCAGCATCAAGATCAGAACTCCTTGCCCAGCATAGCCATTATCATGGGCAACCTGCGCGTTGATTTGCTCGATTTGCACCCAAGCTGCACCGTAATCCAATCCGGTAAATCGCCTGGTTTGGGACATATCCGGCACTATTTCAAATTGATCCGGCGGTTTGCGCTTAGCCTGCATTACCGGTTCGATGCGTTCTACACATTCCAATCTGCTTATCAGGCCGAGCTGATCCCAACTGGCCAAGACTGATACGGCATTGAACCAGCGGCTCTTTACCTGAATCCGGGCACCAGTCAAACGAACAGCGCGCAGATAATCTGCTGAAACGGGCCGGTCGCGGTATCCGATGAATCGATGGTGCAATGTTTTCTGGCGCCGCTGTACGGATCGGGCAGTTAATTTCGCCTCTTCCTGAGCTGAGTCAACTGATTGACCCTTATCCGTAAAATAGACCCAGGTCTTGTACAAATCACCGGATCGTAGTCCCGGCAATAAACGATCCTGATTCAGGTTTATATTCCCTAGCAGAATAGCACCGCAGATCAAGCCCAGTAAACTCAATCTTTTCATTTTCGGACGACAAGGCTCATAGCGTTAAAGTACCATTTCAACTACTTGGAATGAATATTAGCATAATTCTTATAGATAAGTTATATAATTGAACAGCAAGGAATAAATAAAATTCGGTTTTAAAACAGTAGTAGGTCGACTGTAATTGAATCGGCAAAAACCATCCCGGCTTCCGTCAAACGCACTCGTTCACCTTCCCGAATCAACTGACCGGACCATTTTCCCAGGCAGCGGTTTAGTTGGTTTAGGACTGATAGTCGGAATTGTTCGGGAATATCAGCCAACGTAAAGCCTTCAGACATCCGCAAACCGAAACCAATTCGTTCATTGGTATGCTCATGGACAGTTAATACTTCGGTAGCTTGAATTACGGATTGATCGGATTCGATCCGTTCCAGATATTGATTCAAATCCGAACAATTCCACCAGCGCCGTCTACCATCGAACCCATGGGCTGAGGGACCAAATCCGAGATATGGTTCAATCCACCAGTAATGCTGGTTATGTCGGCATTCTTTTCCCGGACGGGCAAAATTGGAAATTTCATAACGGGGATAACCGTTTCCGGTTAGAAATTCACCGGTCCGCCGGAATAATTCTGCTCCCTCCTCATCGGACGGTAATAAAACGCTCTCTGATTCCACCAGATCGTGCAGATGGGTGCCCTTCTCCACAGTAAGCGCGTAACAAGACAGATGCGCTGGTTCGAACTCCAAGGCAATTTGCAGGTCACAGCACCATTTTTCCCAATCCTGGCCGGGTAGGCCGTAGATCAGATCGCAACTGATGTTTTCGAAACCAGCGCTCTGAGCAGAGATAATCGCGGCACGGCCATAGGCTGCAGAGTGAGTCCGACCGAGAAAACGCAGATTATCATCATTAAATGATTGGATCCCCAGCGACAGACGGTTGATACCCAACTTGCGCCAAGCACGTAGTTTATCCTGATCCACGGTTTCCGGGTTGGCTTCGATCGTCAATTCCCGCATAGCCGACAGATCGAATCGCTCGCCTAGAGCCAATAAAATTCGTTCCAGTTGTTGGGGGGTGAGCAAGCTGGGGGTGCCGCCACCAAAGAAGATCGTATCGAATTGCCAATCAGAAATATCAGGCGGCCAGTGTTTAATTTCGTTGAGCAGAGCCTCGATAAAGCGGGGGATCAACTGCTCTTGCTGGGCAACCGAATAAAAATCACAATAAATGCATTTGGCCCGGCAGAAAGGGAAATGGATATAAATCCCTGCTTTAATCATTCCAAATGATACGAATCTTTGACTTAAATTCCGCTTAAAAGAAGGAATTGATCGCATGAAATTAAGACGCCCACTCGGGATAATCGTTATCGCACTACTGACTGTGCTGGTAATCTGGCTCGTGACTAACAGCAGTGATCCGGGGCAATTACGGGTTGGGTTCGATATCGATGATACGGTCTTGTTCAGCCGCGCTATTTTTGAAAATCTACCTCCTGATAAACGCAATCCGATCGATTTTGGTTGGGTGAATATCCATGATCGTCAATATTCACTCCTGATTGCGCCCATAGCTGAATTGATCCATTTTTATCGCGCCCACGGCCACGGGGTATATTTTATTACGGCTCGCCCCGGTATCAATGGGGACAGCGTAGCGGTGTTTTTAACCGAGCAACTGGGCTTTCAGGTTACCAAGGATAAAAATCTGTTTTTCGAACCGAAGGAAAATGTGGGCGATTACCGCTATACCACCAAACACCATCGAATAGACAAACTAAGACTCGATATTTTTTACGGCGATTCCGACACCGACATCGTAGCAGCCATTAAAGCCCGAGTGCAGCCGGTGCGAGTGGTGCGCCATCAATCCTCTGTTGACCAGTATGGCAAGAATTATTTTGGTGATACAACCGAAGGCACCACGAAAAAGGCGCCTTTCACCACAGCCGATCTACAAAAATTTTACCGTGGATACATAGGTGTGTTCGGTGAACCGATTTATCCCCTTATCTGGGATGGTCCACCCAGCGAAAACGGACCGAATTAGGTTACCGACATGCAGCGAATCAACCTGAACAGAAAGGAAAAAGTTAGGAGACAGCGTGTCAGATAATTCATATAAGATGATAAAAAACCTTCTGGCGAGTTCAAAACCGAAAAACGTACGACGAGGACTCAAATTAGTGCGGGAAGAAATTGCCCGGGAAGGTACGAATGAAGCCCGACCACTTTTTGAAATGGTAACTGCAATTTTCTATATTGATCCCTTAGATCGACCCGATCTGGTGCCGGTCATAGATGAGGCAATTAATCTGGTAGTTGGGTTTGGTAAATGGATCATACCAATTTTGGTAGAGAATCTGGATGCCGGTGATCTTAAAGTCCAATTGGCCATTAGTCACGCCTTAGGGCGAATCGGCGCCGACGCGATCGAACCATTGATAAATGAATTTGATACTACTGATAAACCTACCAGCCAAGCTTTCATCTTATATGCTATGGGAAAAATCAAATCCCATAAAATCGTACAAGCGCTACCCCTGATTATCGAAGCCGCCCAGTCCCCGGATCCCGAACTGCGGGATACGGCTACGCGGGCGATCGGAAAACTGGTTGAATCAATTCCACGTTCAGATCTTTCCGAAGAACAACGGCTGGCTCTAATTGAACGACTAACTCAGAATCTAGGTGACCCAAATGCAGGAATACGAGCTAAGGCAGTGCGTAGTTTCGGGAAACTCGCTAAGTACGGACATCTGACTTCTGATGAAAATAAAAAGCTTAATGCTTTATGCCAACTAATCCTGGGCGTTGATGAAAACTTTGAATGGGATCGGGCTTATATCGTCCGTAAGGAAGCTGAAGAAGCGCTTAATTACGTCAAGAACCAGATGAAACATAAAAGATAAACAGGAATTAAAGGCTAGTTAGCTATTGATTACGAAAAGATTCAATTACTGGGATAGGCTGCTCAAATCATCCCGGATTAAAACCATGATGGCTGATTGGGGTACGATCAGGTAGTTGGTCTGTTCGAATTTTACTTCAATAGCGGCCTTATTTAAAAATAAAGCATAATCACCCAATACAGCTTGGGTGGGAATATATTTAATTTCTTTCTGTCCCTGCTGCTGCCAGGGTTCTTTACCCAAATCATCCGGATTGCTAACCGGAATTTCCGGCCCAACTTCCACGATAATACCACCACGGATTTCCTGTGTCTCTAACACACTAGGTGGCAGGTAAAGCCCGGCAGCGGACTTTCGTTCGCCTTCATCCGGCCGGATAAGCACTCGGTCACCAACAACAATGATCTGTTTATTCTTGAGACGCATAACAGAAATTAAATTATGTCACTAGATTTTGCAATCCGCACTACCGATTGGTTTTTACCGCTTCCCTGACCGAATTTCGGCCGTGCCAATCACCATTAAAATTATTACAACTCCAAGTGAAATGGATAAAGCCCTGGCTATTCGGCAGGTCGTATTTATTGAAGAGCAACAGGTTCCGGAAACAATTGAAATCGATGAGTTTGAGGATGACGCCACCTACATTCTGTCCACCATTGACGGGCAACCGGTGGGCACCGCCCGTTGGCGTTCTACCAATGAAGGTATCAAACTGGAACGGTTCGCGGTTTTAAAAAACCACCGTGGAACTGGGATTGGCGCTGCCTTGTTGAGATTTGTTTTACAACAAATTGACCGGGATCAGCCGGTTTATCTCAATTCCCAAACATCCGTGATCGATTTTTATCTGAAATTCAATTTTAAATCGGTTGGTGATATTTTTTACGAAGCCGGTATTCCCCACCAGAAAATGATACTTGCGAAATGAATCCTATCTTTACCATGTTGCTAATCGGATTACTATTTAACGAATTATTTTATAGGGCACATCCTCCTGATTGATATTCAGGTTTTACATATTCACGGCCCAATCAGGCAGTTGGCCTAAATCAATATTAAAAACGGTAATTCCCAACACATAGATAAATATTGTAATAAGAACGATTCCAACCAGGTTCATCGCGAATCCTACCTGTATCATATCACCCATTTTCACTTCGCCACTGCCAAATACAATGGCATTGGGCGGGGTGGCTACCGGCAACATGAAGGCACACGAAGCCGAGAGTGTGGCAGGAATCATCAGTAACAACGGATTGACTTTAATCGCTACAGCCAGTGATCCCAACAATGGCAGGATCATTTCGGTGGTGGCAGTATTGGATGTCAATTCAGTGAGAAATGTCAGCATGGTACACACTGACGCTACTAGCACAACCGGGGTTACATCAGCCAGCCCAGTTAACTGTTCGGCCACCCAGACGGAAAGCCCCGATTCTTTAAATCCGCTGGCGAGAGCAAAGCCGCCACCAAAGAGCAATACAATTCCCCAATGTAATTTTACCGCTGTATCCCAATCCATGAGTCGGCCGTTTTCTTTCGATTTCGCAGGTATCATAAATAACAACAGAGCCATCACAACAGCAACAGTACCATCATCTACATAGGCCGGCACCGGAAGAATCGTTGACCAACCGGGAATTATAAATCGACCAATATTAATGTCGCTTCTGAAAAGCCACAAGAAGGCCAGGCTAACAAACAACAGCAGCACCACTTTCTCTTCATAAGTGATTCGGCCTAAGTGCCGGTATTCTTTCCTGAATAAGTCAATGTTGATTGTATTAATTTGCTGCCTGGGCATAAAAATCGATGTCATAATAATCCATGAAATAAAAAGAAAAATAATGCTGCAGGGCAGTCCGAACATAAACCAGTTGGCGAAAGTAATTTCAGGAGCATTGGGGAAGTATATCGAGAATATCCTCGTGAATGACAGATTGGGTGGTGTGCCGATCAATGTGGCGATCCCGCCAATCGAAGCAGCATAGGCGATCCCGATCAGAAGTCCCGCCGAGAAACGCGACATTTTGTTGCCAGATGATTCTCTCAATTTGATAATAACCGCCAGTGCGATTGGTACCATCATCATTGTTGTCGCCGTATTGGAAATCCACATTGACAGAAAGGCGGTGGCCAACATGAATCCCAGCAGGATGCGCCTGGGACTGGCCCCTATTATAAGAATTATTCTTAGTGCTATCCGTCGATGCAGATTCCACTTTTGCATGGCCAGCGCCATAATAAAACCACCAATAAAAAGAAAAATGACGTGGTTGAAGTAGGTAGCCGCTACCGTTTTCCCTGTCATAATTCCCAGCAACGGGAATAGTGCTACCGGCAGCAAAGCGGTAGCTGGAATCGGGATTGCCTCCGTAATCCACCAGATTGCCATCAAGGCAGCAACTGCTGCAGTCCTAGTTACCAGGGGATTCTGAGGATCCAGATCTAGAAACAGTAGCATAATCAGTGCAATAGCGGGTCCGGCAATCAGCCCTACCATCTGTTTCAGATTGCGCTCTCGGTTAAGATTTATCTTGATATTGAATTCTCCGATAACCCGATTCTTGACAGTTGATTTTCTTATTGATGTCTCAGTTTAATGCAGATACATCTGCCATAAAATATGCATCATGACCGGATCGGGAATTTTATTATTTCCCTCGGCTCCTTTAAAGGTAAAATCGATCTTAAACATTGTATCAACCCAATTATCTGGATCCATAGAGTAATTGATACCAATCGTAAAATTTGTAACTGCTCCATCACCCGCATCCATGTTCTTATCCCAGGTTTCGATGCGACTCCCAATTTCGATATGCCGGGAAGCTTTATAGACACCCAAGGCACTATAACCCATCAATGCAATATCGCCTTCAAGATCATCTACCTTAGCAAAATCAAACTTAAAACGCATATTACCAGCATTGTATTCATGAGGCTTAAAATACACAAAGCCCGTTAATGATGATTTATTTACGCGATCTTTATTTGCCAGACCATAATGAATTCCGGTTTTGATGGTATTCATGAATTTTACATGACCCATTACATCAATCTGTGGTAGTAGTCCGGTATCAGTTCTTGATTCGGAAGATTTTGAGTTATAGGGTTTCAAATTGACACTATTACTGCCATTACTAACCATGATCTCATAACCGAAGTTATTCTGTTTCCCAATTAAGGCCAGACCGATAGTGCGGCTGTCAGACCGTCCGATGGCAGTACCCCAATTGCGTCCAACAATAGAACGCTCAATTAAATCGATGGAAGTATGACCCGTGCGACTACCAGCCTGAGAACCTGGTCCGACAAACCGGCCCATTCTAACCATCAAATTATCACTCAGCTTATAGTCTAAACTGACATCTAAAACCGTCGAACTAACCACTTCGTACTGAATAAATGCTGCTGTATTTTCCCGTACCATTTTACCACGCAAACGGGCTCGCCGAATACCAAAACCCGACTGGGTGGTGGTTGAATCATCAGGGTAATCATAACTGGTGTAGGAACCCCAGGATTGTAATGAGAACTGGAACTCTGGCTGGGCGGATAGAATCGAAATAACCAGGATTGAAATGCAAAATGTGATACAATCCCTCATAAAATTATTCATCGCAGCTCCTGTATGTTTATAGTCGCTTATTTTTAAATTAATGGAAAATTGGGATATTCAGGGTTGGGTAATGTAAATTTATCTTTGTAATGTTTCATATCCACTGAAAAAAGACCTCAAAATTTATGACTAAATCTATCTACACGCGACTGGCGAGTTTTGTATTTCAATATTGGCCCTATCTGTCAATATCAATGTTAGCGGCATTTATTTATGTGACGCTAAATGGCGCATCATTATGGTTAACCGCGTCGCTGGTAAATAACATTTTATCGGATTTCAATGATCTGGTCAAACAAAATAATGATTTATTAACTGCAACTAATTTAAGCACTAATGATCACCTAAAAATCTGGACCAATCAGCTAATCATCCGTAAGACACCAATCGAAACATTAAAAGTTTTATGTCTCACGATCTTTATTGTATTTGTTCTTAAAAATATATTCCTGTACATCAAGAATATTCTGATTTCGTTCATTCAATACAAGCTGATCACACAATTACGTGAGCAGCTTTATGAACATTACCATTCTATGTCGTTGTCGTATTTCAACCAACGGCGCTCCGGTGTCCTGGCCTCAATCATTATTAACGATGTTTCTTATATGCGCAGGGCTTTTGGAACAGGTTTTCAAAAATTGATAGTTGAGCCAATAAATATATTATTTTTACTATGTTTATTGTTTGTCATAAGCTGGAAACTGTCTTTGATTGCGTTATTAGTCATCCCCCTGGCCGGCACTACTATTTTTCTGGTCGGCCGCAGTATTCGCCGCAAATCGCGTCGAACAGCGGTTAAAATCGCCGGGATAATGAATATTATTTACGAAACCTTTTCTTCCATACGAATTGTCAAAGCCTTTGCCATGGAGAAATATGAGGTAAGGCGCTTTAAGCGCGAAACCAATAAATTTTTCAATCTATTGTTGCGCCGCGCTCGCCTGCGTCACCTGTCGACACCAATTACCGAAACTTTAGGTGTTATTATTGGTGTAACAATCCTTTGGTTTGGTGGTCTGGAAGTATTTAACCAGCAGGGTATTACAGCTGAGGATTTCATTCGATTTGTGATTTTGATGTTCTCTTTACTTACACCTATAAAAACTTTAACCAATGTGAATATTGATCTTCAAGTCGGAATCGCCTCGGCCGAGCGGGTATTTAAGGTGCTTGATACAGAGCCTATTATCAGTGAGGTCAAGCAAGCAATTGAGAAGACAGATTTTAAGTCAGACATCAAATTTCATAATGTTTTTTTCCGCTACCAAGAAGATGATGATCGAGTACTGGAAGATATCAGTTTCACAATTAAAAAAGGTCAAGTGCTGGCACTGGTAGGACCTAGTGGTGCTGGGAAATCTACAATCGCCGATCTCATTCCGCGTTTTTATGACGTTACTGCTGGATCAATTACTTTAGATGGTCGCGATCTAAGGAACCTATCTCTAAAATCTTTACGCAATCTGATGGGGATTGTAACCCAGGAAACTTTTCTGTTCAATGATACCATTGAAGCCAATATTGCCTATGGTTTACCGGATATACCAATAGCTAAGATACGAGAGGCGGCGACTATCGCCAATGCCCTGGAGTTTATCGAAAGACAATCGGATGGATTCAATACAATCGTTGGTGAAAAAGGCGTAAAACTATCCGGTGGTCAACAACAAAGATTAGCCATCGCCAGGGCGGTATTGAAAAATCCACCAATATTAATATTGGATGAAGCGACTTCATCACTGGATACCGAATCAGAGCATAAGGTGCAAAAAGCTATTGAAATGTTGATGAAAGATCGTACAGTTCTGGTGATAGCACACCGTTTATCGACCGTTCAAAATGCCGATAAAATAATTGTCGTTGATCGAGGTAAAATTACAGAATCCGGTGTCCACGACGAGCTAATTAAAAAAGATGGATTATACAAACAATTGTATTCGGCACAATTTGGATCCTAGCGCATAGATTATAAACCATTCTTATAATTCAATGACGACTGAAAAAAGAATATTTTCGATATACCAAAGAACCACATAAGAAGAAAGGCATTTGATACTGGTTGGAGAATAGTATTTTGCTGGATAACACGGGCAAAAAAGAGAATCTGCACTTATCATGGAATCCAAACCTTGAAATCGCTGTGCCAGGTAAACATTAAGAGAAATTTTATCTCTTCGTCAAGAACTTTCTCTATGTTACAGAATCTCAGAATAATGATGGAAGATGCTATAAAAGTGTTACGATTACGGTGTAAATTTTTACCACGATATCTGACAAAAAAACACCTAACAATAATCCATTGTAACCTGGAAAGGAAAAATAATTTCAGTTCCAGATTATGTGCAAATAACGGAGTAGTAAAGTGAAAAAAGTTTATGTGGGGATGTCAGCTGATTTATTTCATTTTGGACATTTAAATATTATCAATGAAGCCAAGAAATTAGGCTACGTGATTGTTGGTGTACTAACCGATGCAGCAATTGCCAGTTATAAACGACTTCCTTTAATGCCGTATAATCAGCGTAAAACGATTGTGGAAAATATCAGAAGCGTGGATGAAGTCGTCCCCCAGGAATCATTAGATTATGTTCCCAATCTTCGTAAGATCAAACCCGATTATGTTGTGCATGGGGATGATTGGAAAACCGGAATACAGAGAGAAACACGCCGAAAAGTTATTGCTGCTCTGAAAGAATGGGGTGGGGAATTAATCGAACCAACATATACGGCTGGAATTTCTTCAACACAATTGATCAAAGCGGTAACAGAAAAGGGCACAACCCCCAGTAAACGCCAAAAAATATTTAGGCGCCTGCTCGATGTAAAACCGATTGTGCGTGTCCTGGAAGCCCATAACGGGATAACAGGTCTTATTGTTGAGAAGACTAAAATTATTCATAATGAAGGTGTCAAGGAATTCGACGCAATTTGGTTGAGCAGCCTGACGGTATCAACGACTAAAGGGAAACCAGACACCGAGGTGGTAGATTTTTCGACCCGTTTCCAAACTATCGATGAAATCCTGGAGGTCACGACCAAACCGATTATCGTCGATGGCGATACCGGCGGAGATCAAGAACATTTCAAATTCAGGGTCAGGACCCTGGAGCGAATGGGGGTCTCAGCGATCATTATTGAGGATAAAATCGGTACTAAACGCAATTCATTATTTGGAACAGCAGTCCTCCAGGAGCAGGACACAATACAACATTTCTCCGAGAAAATTGCGACTGGCAAAAGGGCACTGGTGACTTCCGATTTTTTAATCATCGCCCGGATTGAGAGTTTGATCCTGAAAAATGGCATGAACAATGCTATCATGCGAGCCAAAGCTTATATTGCTGCCGGCGCCGATGGTATAATGATTCACAGCAAGGAAAAGGATGGTCAAGAGATCGTTGAATTCTGTAATAAATTCAGGTCATTTGAAGCTGCCCTGCCCCTGGTTGTTGTACCATCCACCTATTCCCATTTCACTGAACGGGAATTAGCTAAACTGGGAGTCAATATAGTCATTTATGGAAATCACTTGATCCGAAGTGCTTACCCTTCAATGGTCAAAACCGCGGAATCAATTCTCCATTCCGGCCGCTGCAAAGAAGCATCAGAGAAATATTGTATGCCAATTAAGGAAATATTGACGCTTATCCCTGAGGATTATTGATGAGTATTGCGCCAATTGATTTTTTTAACTTATTAACTAACAACGGCATCGATTTTTTTACAGGTGTCCCTGATTCGCTTTTGAAGGAATTCTGTTTATGCCTTGACGATAATGTACCTGCCCAAAACCATGTGATTACCGCAAATGAAGGAAATGCGATTGCCCTGGCGGCTGGGTATCATCTCGGGACAGGAAAATTACCCCTGGTATACATGCAAAATTCCGGTCTTGGGAATGCCGTCAATCCGTTAATATCACTCTGCGACCCGGAAGTATATTCGATCCCGATGTTGGTTGTAATCGGATGGCGTGGAGAACCTGGCGTTCATGACGAACCGCAACATACAAAACAAGGGCTGATTCAGGAAAAACTAGTAACTGCCTTGGATTTACCTTATACAACTATTTCCCAGACTGAAGCGAATTTGGAAACCAAATTAAACTCGGTGATCACGCAAGCTAAAAATGGGAAAAAACCATTTGTTATTTTGGTAAAAAAAGGAACATTTAGTAAATACGGTAAATCCGCTGCCAGCACCGAAGAAAACTTGCTTACACGTGAAGAATCTCTGAAAATAATCCTGGATAAATTGCCGGATAGCAGTGTAATCGTTTCAACAACCGGAAAAACATCGCGGGAAATCTTTGAAATACGCGCTGCCGGCAATGAATCCCATCATCAAGATTTTTTAACGGTCGGATCTATGGGACATTGTTCTTCAATCGCTTTGGGAATTGCTCTCGCTCAACCGAATCGCAAAATATTTTGTATCGATGGTGATGGAGCGCTAATAATGCATATGGGTAGTCTGGCAACCATTGGGAAACTGCAACCGAATAATTTTTATCATATATTGATTAACAACCGAGTGCATGAATCTGTCGGCGGACAAAAAACTGCCGCTGAAAATATAGATATTCCCGGTTTGGTTCGATCAAACGGTTATAAAACGGTTTTATCGTGCAATAATAAAGATCAATTAATCACTCACCTCAAGCGATTCATTCAGGCTGCTGGTCCAGCTTTTCTTGATTTATTGGTAAAACCGGGATCACGCGAAGATCTGGGACGGCCAACAATAACCCCCGTGGATAATAAAAAAGATTTTATGAAATATTTATCAAATAATAAATAATGCCTTAGAAATTAACGGTATAAGTAACACATTAATTTAAGGATGACGACAGAATATTTTAATCCGGTAAAAGTGATTGAAAGCCTGAATTGGATTGATGCCTGGCATGAATCCCGGGAAACATTCGGTTTCGACCATACCCTTATTATCACCTATATAGAAAATGTCAAGCGCCTTAAATTAGATGAAATTTTTAAATCTGATACCATTTTCACTGCCGTCGAAAACAATCCTTCTTTCGACAGTTGCCAGCAGGCAATTGAATTCGGACGCAATCGGTCTTTTGATAGTATTCTTGCTATCGGTGGTGGCTCGGTTATGGATACGGCCAAAGCCGTTATGGCGGCTCTGGGAACAGGACTATTCAGTCTTAAGGATTTACTTTCTTTCAAGGAACCTTTCCCCCACCGGATTCCTTCTATCTTCATACCCACGACCCACGGAACATCAAGTGAAGTGACTATGTGGGCAACGATCTGGAACCGGCAGAATAAAAAGAAATATTCCCTCATGCACCCGGAATTATATCCGGATATCGCAATTCTCGACGGCTCCCTCACGTTAAGCTTACCGCATGATATTTCCCTATCTACTACATTAGATGCATTGAGTCATGGCTTCGAAGCTATCTGGAATAAAAACGCAAATCCTCAATCCACTCAATATGCCATTCAGGCCATCTGTCTACTCTTGGAGAATATCGATGGTTTAAAACAAGATTTTGGTGATATTCAAATCCGCAGGAAATTATTAACGGCTTCAAATATTGCCGGATTAGCCTTTTCAAACACAAAAACCGCTGCTGCCCATTCGATCAGTTATCCACTCACCTCACTTTTCAATATTCCCCATGGAATTGCAGCCTCTATGCCGTTGCTGCCCTTGATTGCGATTAATCAAGATGCCATCGAAGATCAACTTCGGCAAATCCGAACCAATCTCAATTTAAAAAACAATTCTGCTTTGAAAGATTTAATTGCTGCAATCCCCGGTGGTTTGGTACAATTCAACCTGCGAGATTGGGGAATCAACTTGAAACAAATCAGTGAACTAACGGACCTCTCATTTACCAAGGGTCGCATGGATAATAATATTATCGACCTGACCAAAGATGATGTTTCCGGGATACTGCATGAAATGTATTCTTAAACAGCCAATCGATTGTTTGACATAAGTTATTTATTTGATGAATAAAAAGCGCTCCCTGAAATATTTATTTTTTGTAACAAAGACCTACTCTTTTCCAATTCTTGAACCTGTCCAAGACACTGTTAAGGCGCTCAATGCTGGTTCGGTATACTGGTATACTGCAAGTTCCGCCAAGCAGCATCAGCCGCCCGGACCACAATTATTTACTTCAGCAGAGGTCATTAAATACAACCCGGATGCAATCCTTTTACCCGGGAATATTGTCCCGCATTTTTGGCCGGGAATAAAAGTTCAAATTTTTCATGGTATTGATGATGAACCCAAAGGATTCTATCGTATTACCGGTTTTTTTGACCTATACTGTACTCCCGGTCCGGGTATAACAACCCGGTTTAAGAAACTGGCGCAACGTTACGGTCATTTTATGGTTGAGGAAACAGGTTGGCCCAAATTGGACCCAATCGGTCCGCTGGTTAATATTTCAGATACCGATAAAAGAAAATTAAAAAGAGAATATGGTTTAGAGCCCAACCAACCTGTTATTCTCTATGCCCCGACATTTCCACCCAAATACACCTCTGCACCGGACTTATTCCAGACAATCAGGGGATTAAAGAATCGCTTCCAATGGCTGATAAAATTCCACCCCCTCATGAATAAGGTCGTGCAGCAACAGTATGAAAAATTACGTAGTACTCATTTTATTATTTGTGACGACTTAAATATTATTAAATATATGGCGGTAGCTGATTTGTTGATTACCGATACATCTTCGGTAGAGTATGTCCTTTTAGCCTTTGATCGGTGTATAATTACCAACAGTGCCATAGCGCGACACGCCAAAGGAATTCACCTACTCGCCGCGAAAGACTCAATCGGTGCCATTGACCGTGCTCTTGAGGAACCTCACG
>DAOWAH010000149.1 GCA_030634675.1 Fidelibacterota bacterium | reverse complement strand
TGAGGATTATGTACTATCCCTGGTGTTTGCTACGCGCGTGCCTCAAGATTATAAACTTAAAGATTTGAAAGCTTTGATTTCTTATGGTGCGTCACCCCGCGCTTCGATCAATTTGATAGTTGCCGCTAAAGCACGTGCTTTTCTGCAGCACAGGGGTTATGTCACTCCCGAGGATATTCATTATATCGGCGCCGATGTTTTAAGACACCGAATCATTCTGACTTACGAAGCTGAAGCAGAGGAACTTACCAGCGAGGATATCATCCAACGTTTATTCGATTCTATCGAAGTACCCTAAAGCTATAAGCCAAGCATGATTCCTAAGGAAGTCCTGCGGAAAGTCAGGCATATCGAAATCCGTACCAAGGGATTGGTTAATGAATTATTTGGCGGAGAATATCATTCTGTTTTTAAGGGCCGCGGTATGCAATTCTCGGAGGTGCGTGAATATCAGCCTGGGGACGATATCCGCCTGATCGATTGGAACGTCACCGCCCGTACAGGTAATCCCTTCGTAAAGATTTTTGAGGAAGAGCGGGAGTTAACGGTCTTTTTAATGGTCGATGTCAGCCGATCGGGTCATTTTGGTAGTTTCGAGAAATTTAAAACTGAAATCGGTGCCGAGATTGGCGCCGTTCTGGGTTTTTCGGCAATTAATAATAATGATAAAGTTGGGCTGATTCTGTTTAGTGACGAGGTAGAAAAATATATTATTCCCAAAAAGGGACGTTCTCATGTACTCCGTGTTGTGCGGGAGTTACTATATCATAAACCCGAGGGAAAGGGGACTTCCATTAAAACTGCCATAGAATTTTTACTCCAAGTGGCTAAACGCAAAAGCGTTGTTTTTTTGATTTCGGATTTTATTGATCAGGATTATATCAAAGCCCTACGAATAGCCAACCGGAAGCATGATATTATTGGAATACAGCTCTATGACCCGATGGAAAAGGACCTTCCGGAAATTGGTATGGTTAAAGTCCATGATCCGGAAACCAGTGAACAGTTCTGGATCGACACAGGTTCTTATCGAGAACGAACAAACTTTTCAGCCACTCGAGTCGAACAGTTTGAACGGTTCAAGAAAAATTGTGAACAAATCAATTTCGACTTGATTCAAATTTCCATCAACGAGGACTTTGTTGAACCGATAATGACTTACTTTAAAAAACGGAAAAAACGAATTTAATGAAATTCCGTTTAAGATATGTTATTATTACAATTTTGATTGCGCTCTGCACTTCGTTCTCTGGTTGTGGACGTGATTATTCTTCACAGCCCTTTTTTATCGAAGCGAGTGTAGATACCGTTAATGCGACTATCGGTGACGTTATTAATTTTCAAGTCTGGGCTAAGGGATCAGAGCAACGCCGCGTCAGTTTTGGTCCTTGGGAAATCGATTCCAGTCTCATCCAAATCAGATCTCAAAAACAATTGAGTGGCGACCACCGCGATGAGACAGGTATTCAATTCGAGATTGCTTTATGGGATACTGGATTGGTAAAACTGCCGGCCTTTCCGGTTTCGGTCACCCTAGCAGGTGAAGAACGACCTGTAACACTAAAAACTGACCCGATTTTTATTATGGTTGAATCACTTATTCCAGGGTCCGGATCTGCCGGTTTACGGCCAATCAAAGGTCCGGTTGCAATTCCGATCATAATGCCTTGGAAAGCACTAATATTAATAATATTATTACTGGGTTTGGTGATTGTTGCAGTGCTCATCTGGCAGAAAAGGATTAATAATCAGTCGGATATAATCCAGGCCGAAATCCCCACTGAACCCGCTGATTTGATAGCTTCCGGAAAAATCGAACAGCTTAAGCAAAAAAAGCTGTGGGAAAATGGATTTTACAAAGATTTCTATTTCGAATTGACTTTTCTGTTGCGTGAATATGTTGAAAACAGCCTGTATATCAAAACCCTCGAAATGACTACCGAAGAAATTCGTATCAATCAAGATTTATTACCCTTCCGGAATGATATCACTGTTAAATGGCTTGATCTTCTAAAACGTGCTGATCTGATAAAATTTGCCCGCCAAATTCCAACTGGCGAAATCTGTTTAAGTGACCTTAAATCGGCGGAAGAATTTATAACCGATACGGTAGTCTATTGGAAACCGGCAACGGCTCGTGAAAATTTGGATTCAAAATTTGAATCCACCACGTCCTGATGTAAATTTTAGTTTCAAAAGGAGCAAAATTTTATGGCAACAGCAGCTGAAATAAAAAATGGCGTCGTATTATTGCATCGTGGGAAACGAATGAGGGTGGTCGAATTTCTGCATGTAAAACCGGGTAAGGGGGGTGCGTTTGTCAGAACTAAATTAAAGGATATTCAATCCGGAAAAGTAATTGATGAAACCTTTAATGTCAGTGCTAAGATCGCAGTGATACGCATAGAAGCAAAAGAAATGCAGTATCTTTATGATGATAGTCAATTCTTTGTTTTTATGGACAATGATACCTATGAGCAGTTAAATGTATCCAGACCAGTGGTTGGGGATGGGAAAAACTATCTTAAACCAGGAATGAATGTTGATCTAATATTTGATGGTGAGGAAGTACTGGATGTGCGATTACCGGCTCATGTGCAACTGGAAGTGACTCATACTGAACCGGGAGTCAAAGGGAATACAGCAACCGGAGCCACCAAACCAGCAACAGTGGAAACTGATTACATAGTTACGGTACCGTTGTTTATCAATATGGGGGATATATTAAAGATTGATACTCGTTCCGGTGGATATATCGAACGAGTGCGAACCAGCTAAATCAAAGCTAACTTATTGAGGGATGGCAATGTGGAAAAATAAGCTCAAAGATTTAATTTATATCCTCGAACATAGTGATGTTAATGAAATTGAAGCTACTTTTTGGGGACGAAAGTACCGGGTAGTAAAAAATTCTAGTGTCATAAACCCTGAGATGATTCCAGCCTACTCTACTACTCTACATCATCAAAATCCAACTCAGTTAACCGGACCTGAAAGCTCCGGAGAAATCTTAGACGAATCTGCCATTGAAATAAAATCTCCTATGCCGGGTACTTACTATTGTTCTCCCAGCCCTGAGGCTCCGCCTTACGTCAAGGTGGGTGACCGGGTTACTGAAGGTGATTCTTTGTGCATCGTGGAGGCAATGAAAATCATGAATGAAATCGAATCCAATGTTACCGGCGTTGTAAAAGAAGTATTAGTTGAAAATGGAAAACCGGTCGAGTACAATCAACCCCTCTTCCGGATTGAATAATTTCGAGTGCAACTTTTGATTTATTTACAACTGCATGTTTAAAAAAATACTAATAGCTAATCGCGGAGAAATTGCGCTTCGTATTATCCGTGCCTGTCATGAATTAGGTGTTCCAACTGTAGCAATATATTCCACAATCGATGAATTATCTCTGCATGTACGCTTTGCCGATGAGGCGGTTTGCATTGGTCCACCACCCAGTAATGAAAGTTACCTCAATATTGCTCACATTGTCGCTGCCGGTGAGATAACTAATTCTGATGCTATCCATCCGGGTTATGGATTTCTGGCCGAGAACGCTGATTTTTCGCGAATCTGTATCGATAATGGTTTCAACTTTATCGGTCCTGGTCCGGACATCATTAATGCTATGGGTGATAAATCTCAGGCGAAGTTGACAATGAAAGCAGCCGGCGTACCGGTTATCCCAGGTAGTGACGGAAATACTCCCAGCGTTGAAGCTGCCTTAAAAGATGCGGAACAGATCGGCTATCCGGTCATATTGAAAGCTACTGCAGGAGGTGGTGGACGCGGAATGCGAATAGTACCTGCAGCTGATGCAATGGAAAGAGCATTCAATACCGCTACTGCGGAAGCTTTGACCGCTTTTGGAAATTCTGCTATCTATATTGAAAAATATATTGAGAGTTCACGACATATTGAAATTCAAGTCATCGCCGATGCCGATGGAAATGCTGTTCATCTTGGTGAACGCGATTGTTCAATACAGCGGCGCCACCAGAAATTGATTGAAGAATCACCTTCGGCTATTGTCAGTGAAGACTTGCGCCATGAAATGGGCGCGACTGCCATTAAAGGTGTTAAAGCAGCCGGTTATGTTGGTGTTGGTACGGTCGAGTTTTTACTCGATAGCGACAATAATTTTTATTTCATGGAAATGAATACACGCATTCAAGTCGAACATCCCATAACTGAGATGGTAATTGGCTGCGACTTGATCAAACAACAGATTCGTATGCATGCCAGTGAAAAATTCCCGGAATATTTTTATGACCATAAAATGCGCGGGCATTCCATCGAATGCCGCATCAATGCGGAAGATCCTGATAAGAATTTTATTCCTTCCCCAGCCTTAATAGAGAGTTTTCATATGCCGGGTGGCAAAGGTGTCAGAGTTGATACACACGTATATGCCGGCTATCGAATCCCTATTCAATACGACTCTTTAATTGCTAAACTCATAGTACATGCCAATAGCCGGCAGGGAGCTATTAACCGTATGCAAAGGGCACTGGAAGAATGTATTATCGAAGGACCCAAGACCACGATCCCCTTTCACCAGGCAATAATGAGGGATGAAAACTTCCGGTCCGGAGATTATAATACCAGTTTTCTGGATACATTCAAGTACAATCCATGATCAATCTAACCTGCTAATATTCGTTAATCCCGGAGGTTAATAAATGAATATTCCACAAGATTTACAATATACAACTGACCATGAATGGACACGTAATGAGGATGGTATTATTACTATCGGAATCAGTGATTTTGCTCAGGGTGAATTAGGGGACATAATTTTTGTTGAGCTTCCCGAAATCGGGCAGGAATTTGATAAAGGCGACCCTTTCGGTACGATTGAGGCTGTCAAAACGGTTGCTGACCTTTTTGCTCCCGTTACGGGGAAAATTGTTGAAGTAAATGAATCCCTGGAAGATTCTCCTGAATCAGTCAATAGTGATTGTTATGGTGCCGGCTGGATTATAAAAATGAAATATTCTGATCCCAATGAACTGGTTGATCTCATTTCAGCC
>DAOWAH010000326.1 GCA_030634675.1 Fidelibacterota bacterium | reverse complement strand
TTCGGTTGCCAGAAAAATGGCCAGGGGCTCACGACTGTCATCGATATCATCGGTAGGTTCTTCGCAGGCACTAAAAACCAGCAAGACCGAAATCAGACCGCGGAGCAGTAATTTATTGAGTTCTCGCATCATCATAACGCCCAGGTCAGACCCAAACTCAGTTGCCGACCACCCACATTTATTTTTTTATCATTAATGGCAGTTATCGGAAGGTAGAGATAGCTGATTTCGCCACTGAAATGGAAACCCATTCCCAGGCGAAGATTAATCCCCAGCGCCGCGGCTCCACCCCGGATATCCTGCTCGGCCCAGGATGAGTTGAGGGCCGTGTATTCCGGTGATTCGGTAGTGATCGTTTCCTCCACCTTCCCGATGGCATAGGCCAGTTCAAAATATAGGCGTTCTTCATATGAACGCACCCCGATTGTAATAAATTCCTGCTGCCAACTGGCGTCACCTTCCAGATTGACTCCAGTAACCAATGATTTACCCCATTCTTTATACAAATTATAGCGCACCACCACGAAACCCTGGCTGGTTCCCAGCCCCACTACTATGGTAGGCAGATATTCATCATTGTCATAGATTTTGTCGAAATTCTTGATTTCCGGCCGGAAAGTGCCGACCCGGCATTCAACCAGCAGGGACGCCTGCCCCCTACTCTCCCCGAACAGGACAAACAGCAGCAGTAAACTGATCAGCGAATATTTACTAATTCTCATAGAAACTCTATTTATTATAAATACTCACCTTATTAATCTAATAATCCCCATATCAATTCTTTGTAAGAGTTTACCATGAATCTTCTGAATAATGTGATTTAACATTATTACATCCAAAGTTTTTGTGATTTTAGGAAGGAATCAGCATAAGAAACAGAGAACCTGCGAATTACTGAAGTGCCGGACTAATCGTACGGTAAGAGTAAGATTTCTTATTTGGAAAGTAGTGTAAAGATTTGAGTTAATCAAGTGGTGCAACGCATACATTCTAAAACTATCATGTTAATAGTCTATTTACCAGCGTTTCTTTGATAAGTCAAAGTAGCAGAGAATCCTGGCTAAAATTGCCTGAAATCAGAAAGCACCAAAAGTTCAGACATGTGTTTCTGTATCCGGATTCCAACATATTCAATCGACACTGCTACCTACCATCTATATTCTGAAATGTCACATCAAAGCTTTTTAATCGTTTACAATTTCCATTTCTTTCCAGGTTCTGGCGACATTATTCGAATCCTGTTCGATCATCGTTATGCAACCAGGAACCGGGCAGACTAATTGACACAGGTTACAGCCGACGCATTCATCTTCATCAACAAATGGGACATGATACGCTGTTTTTCCATTAGTTTCATGGAATACCGGCGGTTGTATTTCGGTCCTGGGATGCATTCCATGATCCGATTCACCATGATAGGCGGAGCAATGACTTTGCCGCGTATGAATACACTGGTGGGCACCATCCAAACAGGCAATATAACAAAGTTGACAGCCGATACATTTATCTTCATCAATACTGGCAGTAACCCGGTAATTCAGATCCAAATTGCCCCATTCAGTGAAATTAGGAACCGCCTTGCCAATCAAGTTAGAAACTGAGACCATTTTCATGTCGTCGAGGTAATTGGAAAGTCCGTCAATCATGTCCTCAACGATTCGATACCCGTAATGCATCACCGCCGTGCAGACTTGCACCGATGTTGCTCCCAGGGCGATAAATTCCGCAGCATCCCGCCAGTTACTGATACCACCAATTCCTGAAAGTGGTATCTGAATCCGTGGATCCCGCGCCAGCTCAGCCACCATATGCAAGGCTATGGGTTTTACAGCCGGTCCGCAATAACCGCCATTAGTACCTTTGTCCCTGACTGACGGCAACGGCACCATTGTCTCCAGATTAACACCAATGATCGATTTAATTGTATTGATCAGCGACAGACCATTGGCGCCGCCCTTAGCGGCCGCTAGTCCCGGATCAAGGATATCTGTGACATTGGGGGTCAGTTTGATTAAAACGGGAGTGTTAGCATAGTCCACTGCCCAGGCTGTGATTTCTTGCAGAATTGCCGGCTCCTGCCCCACCGAGCTACCCATGCCCCGTTCGCACATGCCATGGGGACAACCAAAATTCAATTCCAGTCCATCGGCGCCGGCATCTTCCGCCCGCCGAATTATTTCCCGCCATTCGGCTTTGGACTCAACCATCAGGGAAACGACTACAGCCTGCTCCGGGTAGTGTTTTTTTACTGCATATATTTCTTTGAAATTAGTATCCAAAGGACGGTCGGTGATGAGTTCGATATTATTCAACCCGGACATGCGGTTACCTTTGTGATCCACGGCTCCTAACCTGGAAGACACATTAACAATCGGTTTACCGAGGGTTTTCCAGACCGCTCCGCCCCAGCCGGCATCAAAGGCTCGCATGACCTGTTCACCGCAATTGGCCGGTGGTCCAGAAGCCAGCCAGAAAGGATTGGGACTTTTAATACCACACATATTAATCGATAGATCAGCCATGATTCCTCCTTACCTGCTGTGCTTCCCCGAT